>JBJKRK010000099.1:0-3097 GCA_046704705.1 Candidatus Limnocylindrales bacterium
CCCGACGCCGCGCCGCCATCGGGGGCGAGGCCGCCGCGCACGACGCGGAGCATCCCGTCGCCGGTCACACGCCCGATCACAGCCGCAGTGATGCCCCAGCGAGCGCACACCTCGAGCACGTCCTCGAGCCGTTCCGGCCGCGTGATCGCCAGCATCCGTTCCTGCGACTCGCTGATCATCACCTCGAAGGGAGCCATGCCTTGCTCCCGCCGCGGGATCGCGTCCAGGTCGATCTGCATGCCGGTCCCCCCCCGGTCGGCCCTCTCCGAGGCCGCGCAGCTGATTCCCCCCGCGCCCAGATCCTGCAGCCCCTCGACCAAACCCCGCTCCACCAGCTCCAGGCTCGCCTCCAGCAGCAGCTTCTCTGCGAACGGATCGCCGACCTGCACGGTGGGCCGCTTGGACGGCTCGTCGCCGCCGAAGCTCGCGCTGGCCAGCACCGACGCCCCCCCGATCCCGTCCCGACCCGTGGTCGAACCGAAGAGGACCGCCAGGTTGCCCGGCCCGGAAGCCGCGGAGCGCATCAGCCGCCCCTCCTGCACGAGGCCGACCGCCATCACGTTGACGAGCGGGTTCGCCGCGTACGCGGGGTCGAAGACGAGCTCGCCGCCCACCGTGGGCACGCCGACGCAGTTGCCGTACCCGCCCACGCCGCGCACGACGCCCCGTACCAGAGGGCGCGTGCGGTCGACGGCGGGATCCCCGAACTTCAGCGCGTCGAGGACAGCGATCGGGCGGGCGCCCATCGCGAAGATGTCGCGAAGGATGCCTCCCACGCCGGTGGCGGCGCCCTGGTACGGCTCAACCGCGCTCGGGTGGTTGTGCGACTCGAGCTTGAACGCGACGGCCAGCCCGTCGCCGATCGCGATCACGCCGGCGTTCTCTCCGGGCCCGGCAACGACATCGCGTCCGGTCGTGGGCAGCGTGGCGAGCAACGGGCGCGAGCTCTTGTACGAGCAGTGCTCGCTCCACATGACGCTGAAGATCGCCAGCTCCAGGTCGTTCGGGTCGCGGTCCAGACGCTCCCGGATGGCCGCCAGCTCTCCGTCGGTCAGGCCGAGCGCGCGGTGCAACGGCTCGCTCACGTCACGCACCGGCCCGCCCCGGCCCAGGGGGGCTTGTCGCTGAAAGGCCCATCGTCGGCCCGCCGCCCCCGGCCCCAGCGACTCTTTCCGCCCTGCCGCCGGCCGGGAAGCTGCCTGCCGACTCGACGAGCGACCGGAAGAGCAGCAGGCCGTCGTCCGAGCCGAGCACTGCCTCCGCGGCGCGTTCGGGATGGGGCATCAGCCCGCACACGTTGCCGGTTGCGTTCAGCACGCCGGCGATGTCGCGGCTGGAACCGTTCGGGTTTCCCTCCGGTGGCGCGTAGCGGAACGCCACCCGGTGCGCAGCCTCGAGCGCGTCCAGCCCGTCCTCCGGCAGGAAGTAGCAGCCCTCGCCGTGGGCGACCGGCATGCAGAGCGTATGGCCCTTCGGAACCGCGCAGGTGAAGGGCGTGTCGGGCCGCTCCACCGCCAGGCGGACCCAGCGGTGCTCGAAGCGCAGGGACGTGTTGCGCAGCAGCGCTCCGGGCACGAGCCCCGCCTCGGCCAGGACCTGGAAACCGTTGCAGATACCGAGCACCAGGCCTCCCGCCGCCGCGTGGTCCCGAACCGCGGCCATGATCGGGCTGAACCGCGCGAGCACGCCGGCCCGCAGGTAGTCGCCGTACGCGAATCCACCCGGCAGCACCACCACGTCGCAGCCCCGCAGATCCGGGGTCTCGTGCCAGAGACGCTCCGATTCGGCGCCCGCAAGGTCGGCCGCATGGAGCGCATCGCGGTCGCAATTCGAGCCGGGGAAGACGACGACGCCGACTCTCACCGCCGCGATGCCTCCGTCGCGATCGAGCTCGCACCTCCGACCGCCTCCAGGCCCCAGGACTCGATCAGCGGGTTCGCGAAGAGCTCACCGGCGAGACGCTCCACGACCGCCCGGGCCGCGCCCTCGTCATCCGCCTCGACGGTCAGCTCGACCCGCCGACCCACGCGCACGTCGTGCACGCCCGTGACCTGCAGGTGCGGGAGCGACAGCTCCACCGCACGCCCCTGCGGGTCGAGGATCCCCGCCTTCGGCATGACCGAGACGGCGAAACGGAAGCTCGGCATCAGCGGGTTCCCGCTCCGCCCGGTGCTCCGCGCGCCTGCGCTGCGTCTTCCCTGCCATGCACCGGCTCGAAGACGTCATCCGCCAGGTACCGCGCGAAGCTCGCCCCGGTGATGCGCTCGAATGCCTGTGCGTACCGCTCGCGCGTGCCGGCGACGACGTCGTGCGGGAGCTCGGGGCCGGGCGGGGTCTTGTCCCAGGGCTGCGTCTCGAGCCAGTCCCGCACGAACTGCTTGTCGAACGAGGCCTGGGCACGGCCGGGCTCGTACGTCGCGGCGTCCCAGAAACGGCTGGAATCGGGCGTCATCACCTCGTCCACGAGGAGCAGCGTCCCGTCGGAAGCCACGCCAAACTCGAACTTCGTGTCGGCAAGGATGATGCCCGCGGACTCCGCCCGCTCGGCACCGAATCGGTAGAGCGCCAGCGCGGCGTCACGTACGCGACCGGCCAGGGTCTCGCCGATCAACTCGGCAGCCTTTCGGTAATCGATGTTCTCATCGTGGCCCTCGACCGCCTTCGTGGAGGGGGTGAAGAGCGGCTCGGGCAGGCGGTCGCTCTCCCGCAACCCCGCCGGAAGCCCGATGCCGCAGACGGCCCCGGTGCGCTGGTAGTCCTTCCAGCCCGTCCCCGAGATGTAGCCGCGCACGATCACCTCGATCGGCAGGACCTGCGTCCGGCGGCAGATCATCAGCCGGCCGCGCAACTCGCCGGCTGCCGCCGCGAACGGATCCGGCAGCGTCGCGGGATCGCTCCCCAGCAGGTGGTTCGGCACGATCCCCGCGCCACGCGTCGTCTCGAACCAGTAGCGCGAGATCCCCGTCAGGACCTTGCCCTTGTCGGGAATCGGCGTGGGCAGGACGACGTCGAACGCGCTGATGCGGTCGGTGGCCACGAGCGCCAGCCGTTCGTCGTCGATGACGAACAGATCGCGCACCTTCCCCGAGCGCAGGAA
>JBJKRK010000100.1:0-10788 GCA_046704705.1 Candidatus Limnocylindrales bacterium
TGCGGTCGACCGGGTGCTCGCCGCGAACCCGGCGGCGGTGGCGGACTACGACGCCGGCAAGCAGCAGGCGGCGGGGTTCCTCGTCGGGCAGGTGATGAAGGCGACGCGCGGCCAGGCGAACGCGCAGGTCGTGCGGGAGGTGCTGGCGGCGCGACTCGAGCGCAGGACGGGGAGTTGAACGGCCACGATGCGTGAGTTGCGCCGGGCGAGTGGGCGCCCGACCGCCTCGTTCGAGCGGACGCGGGCGAGTGGGCGCAGGTCCGGGGATGTGAGGGAGGGCGGCACGTGACGCTGCTGAACCTGGGGCTCTGGGTCGTCGGGATCGTCTGCGTCGTGGCGGGTGTGGCGGGTGCCCGGGACCCCTATCGACGCGCGCAGGCCCTCCGCGCTCAGGAAGAGAACATCCGCCGCTACGAGAACTGGCGCGGCCGGAGCAGCGCGGCAGCGGGGGAGGGGCCGAGCGGCGCCGAGGTCCTGCAGGCGGAGCTGCGCCGCCGTGCGCAGCTGTGGATCGGGCTGGCCGTCGTGGGCGTCGTGTTCGTGATCGCTGGGTTCGCCGTGCGCTGAACGGCCCGCGGGCCGTTCCCGTCGCGCCCGTCCGCACACGCGGTGTCGCGGGTTGCCGTCCGATTGTCAGGAGCCGCCGACTGGCGCGGCGAGCAACGCGTCAGGAGCCGGCGACTGGCGTGGCGAACAAGACGTCAGGAGCCCCCGGCGCGCGTGGCGCGCAACGCGCGGTGCTCGATCGCCGTACAGCGATCCATCACGACCGGCAGCCCCGCTGCGCTGGCGATGCGCAACGCTTCGGCGCTGATCACGCCCAGCTGAAGCCAGAGCGCCCGGCAGCCGGTTGCGACCGCCTCCCGTGCGATGTCGGGCGCGGCTTCAGGTCGGCGGAAGACGTCCACGATGTCGAACGGACCAGTTGCCGCGACGGCGGCGGCCACGTCCGGGAAGCTGGGCCTGCCCAGCACTTCGTCCGCCCTGGGGTTCACCGGCACGCAGTCGTAGCCTTGCGCGAGCAGGTACGCCATGACGCCGTGCGACGGGCGGGCCGGATCCGGCGATGCGCCGACGACCGCGATCCGGTGCGCCGCCGCCAGGAGTGCCCGCGCCCCTGCCGCGTCGAGGGACGGCGGGCCGCCGGAGATGCCCCCCGCACCCGCCGCGGCCAGCGGCCCATCTCGTCGCTCCATGTGCACGTCGCGTGGTCTCCAGCTCGGACATTCACCCGATGGCCCGGCAGGGCCGGATGGCCGAACAGGACCGTGCCACATATCGTTGCACGGGACCTCGGTGCGTGCGCATACTGCCCTGGCGACGTCGAGCCGACCTGTGCGACAAACGGATCGCCGCGGGGCAAGGGAGGGCCACCGCGGAGCCCACGAAGCGTCAGGACGTGCAGTGTCGGGCGACGCCCCCGGCAGCCCTGCCGGGAGATGGAGGGAAGTGGAGGAACGATACTTGCGCACGATGCGTTCGCGTGCCGCCCTTTCCATGGTGGCGGCTCTTCTTCTCAGCGCCTGCGGAGGCACGGCGGCAACGACGGCGCCGCCGCCAACGCAGTCGGCCGCTCCGAGCGTCGCGCCGACAACGGCCGCACCCGCGAGCGTGGCTCCCAGCGCGTCAGCCCTGAGCTTCAAGGGCTGCCAGGTGAGCGACACTGGCGGGATCGACGACAAGAGCTTCAACCAGAATGCCTGGAAGGGCATGGAAGATGCCGCGGCGCAGACCGGCATGACCGTCAAGTTCCTCGAGTCGCGCGCCGCGACGGACTACGAGAAGAACATCAACGCGTTCCTGTCCGAGAACTGCGACATGATCGTCACGGTCGGCTTCCTCCTGGGTGACGCGACGAAGGCTGCCGCCGAGGCGAACCCGAACACCAAGTTCGGTATCGTCGACTACTCGTACGACCCGGCGATCTCGAATGTGGTCGGCCTGATCTACAACACGGACGAAGCCGCCATGCTGGCCGGGTATCTCTCCGCGGGCATGTCCAAGACCGGCAAGCTCGGCACCCTGGGCGGCATGAAGATCCCGACCGTGACGATCTTCATGGACGGCTTCGTTGCGGGCGCCAACTACTACAACAAGGAACACGGGACCAACGTCAAGGTCCTGGGTTGGGACCCGGTCAAGCAGACCGGCTCCTTCACCGGCAACTTCGAGAGCCTGGATGACGCCAAGCAGCTCGCCCAGAGCATGCTGCAGGAAGGTGCCGATGTGATCCTCCCCGTCGGCGGCCCGATCGGCGGCGGCGCGTACACGGCGATCCAGGAAGCCAAGAGCGGCGCCATGGGCATCGGCGTCGACGTGGACTGGACGATCACGGCACCGCAGTACACCGACGTGCTCCTCACCAGCATCATCAAGAAGATCGACGTCTCGGTGACGACCGCGGTCGAGCAGGCGGCGAAGGGCCAGTTCCAGGGTGGCGTGTACGTCAGCACGCTGGCGAACAACGGCGTCGACATCGCCCCCTTCCACAACTTCGACTCGAAGGTCTCGTCCGACCTGCGAGCGGGTGTGGATGCCCTGAAGGCGAAGATCATCTCCGGCGACGTGAAGGTCAAGGACTACCTGGCCGGGTAGCGCGGGGAAGGGGGGGAACTGTTCCCCATCGGCCACGCCTGGTGGGCGGCGCTCGGACCGGGCGCCGCCCACCTGCACATGCGACACCGAAGAGGCCAGCCTGGTGAAGCTCGAGCTGCACGGAATCACGAAGCGCTTCCCGGGAGTCATCGCCAACGAGGGGATCGACCTGTCCGTCGAACCTGGTGAGATCCACGGGCTCCTGGGCGAGAACGGCGCCGGCAAGACGACGCTGATGAACGTCCTGTACGGCCTCTACCGCCCCGATGAGGGGGACGTGTTGCTGGACGGCCGGAAAGTGGTCTTCCACGACCCGGGCGACGCGATCGAGGCGGGGATCGGTATGGTCCACCAGCACTTCATGCTGGTGCCGGTGTTCACCGTTACCGAGAATGTCATGCTTGGCGTCGAGGCGACGCGCGGGCCGCTCGCCCAGCGGCTCGACCTGCCGACGGCCCGCCAGCGGATCGTGGAGATCTCGAGGCAGCACAACCTGCAGGTGGACCCGGACGCACTGGTGGAGAACCTGCCGGTCGGCGTGCGGCAGCGCGTCGAGATCATCAAGACGCTGTACCGCCGCTCGGACGTGCTCATCCTCGACGAGCCCACCGCCGTGCTGACGCCCCAGGAGACCGACGAGCTGTTCGAGGTCATGCGCTCGCTCAAGTCCTCGGGCACCTCGATCATCTTCATCACGCACAAGCTCAACGAAGTGCTGGCTATCGCCGACCGCATCACCGTGTTGCGCCGCGGTCGGGTTGTCGGCACCACCACGCCGGCGCAGGCGAGCATGCAGTCCCTGGCGACCATGATGGTCGGCCGACCCGTCGAGCTGGAAGTGGACAAGGGCCCTGCGCACCCCGGAGATGCGGTGCTGGAGGTCAGCGGCCTCACGGTGCGGGACGACCGCGGACACCTCGCTGTGGACGACCTCGACCTCACCGTCCGGCGCGGCGAGATCGTCGCCGTGGCCGGGGTGCAGGGCAACGGGCAGACCGAGCTGGTCGAGGCGATCACCGGGCTGCGCAATCGACTTGCGGGTTCGGTGCGCATCGCCGGGCGCGAGGTCAAACCCAACCCGCGCCTGGTGCTCTCGGCTGGGATCGCGCACGTTCCCGAGGACAGGCTCGAGGAGGGCCTCGTGCCCGGGTTCACGGTGGCGGACAACTTGATCCTGAACACGTACTACCTGAAGCCGAACGCGGACGGCATCCGGATGCGGCGCGACGCGATCCTGGCCACCGCCGAGGAGCTTGTACGGGAGTACGACATTCGCACCCCATCTGTGTTCAACCTTGCCTCGAACCTCTCGGGCGGGAACCAGCAGAAGGTCATCGTCGCGCGGGAGTTCTCCCGCCCCGTCGTCCTGATCGTGGCGGCACAGCCGACGCGCGGTCTGGATGTCGGGTCCATCGAGTACATCCACCGCCAGATCGTCGCGAAGCGAGACGAAGGGTCGGCGGTGTTGATCGTTTCCACCGAGCTCGACGAGGTGCTCGCGCTGGGGGACCGGATCGCGGTGATGTATCGGGGCCGGATTGTGGCCACGCTTGCTCCGGAAGAGGCGACTCCTGAGCGTCTGGGCCTGCTGATGGGCGGGGCGCACCCGGAGGATGCGGCGACAGTCCCGGTTGCCGGGCCGCCGGCCGGACAGCACGGGGTCGCGGCGGGAGGGCCGGTGGCATGACCGCGCCCTGGATTACACGAATGTCGGCGGGGAGCGCCTCGGCAGGTGCCGCAGACCTCGCTCCCGAATTGCTTGCCGCCGAACGGCCGGAGGAAGAGCCGCCTGCCCCCGGCGTACAGCACAGGATCGTCCGGGGGCTGCGTTCGCTGGTACTGCCGGTGCTCGCCGTGTTCACCGCGCTCGTGCTCGGTGCCGTCGTGGTCGCCCTCTCCGATCAGCAGATCTGGCCACTCTGGCTGTCCAGCCCCGGAGAGGCGATCGCTCGTTCGTGGACATCGGTCATCGAGGCGTACGGTGCGCTGTTCACCGGCGCTCTCGGCAATCCCGGCACGTACGTCAACGCGTTTGCGTCCGGCGACTCGGCTCAGATCGTGAAAGCATTCAACCCGATCAGCGAGACGTTGCTGGCCTCCACGCCGCTGATCTTCACCGGCCTCGCCGTTGCGCTCGGGTTCCGTGTTGGCCTCTTCAACATCGGCGCCGAGGGCCAGCTGTACATGGGCGCGATGCTCGGCACATTCGTCGGGTTCAGCGCGCCTGGGCTGCCGATGGTGATCCACCTCCCGCTGGCGATCGGGGCAGGGTTCCTGGGTGGCGCGATCTGGGGCTTCATCCCGGGACTGCTCAAGGCCCGCACTGGTGCGCACGAAGTCATCGTCACGATCATGCTGAACTATGTCGCGTATCGGTCGGTTGACTTCATCCTGACCCAGTCCTTCTACCAGCGGCCTGGCAGGATCGACCCGATCTCGCGCATCGTCGCCCCGGGTGCCGTGCTGCCGCCGCTGGTCGACGGGTTGCGGGTCCACTGGGGGCTCTTCCTGGCGCTCGGTGCGGCGGCGGCGGTGTCCTGGTTGCTCTTCCGTTCGACGTGGGGCTTCGAGTTCCGGGCGGTCGGCCTGAATCCCTCCGCGGCGCGAGCGGCCGGCATGAGCATCTCGCGTGCCCTGATTGTCACCATGGCGTTGAGTGGCGGGCTTGCGGGCCTTGCCGGTGCGTCGGAGATCCTCGGGGCGAACAAGAGCCTGACCGCGGGATTCTCGCCCGGGTATGGTTTCGACGCGCTGGCGCTGGCGCTGCTCGGCGGTTCCCGGCCGGGCGGGGTCGTGGCCGCCGCCCTGCTCTTCGGGGCGTTGCGCGCCGGAGCGACGCCGATGCAGGCGGCGACGGGGATCCCGATCGACCTGGTCGTCGTGATCCAGGCGCTCGTGATCATGTTCGTCGCGGCGCCCGCCCTGATCCGGAACATCTACCGGATCCGGACGGAACGCATCACTGGAACCGAAGTGCTTGCACGGGGGTGGCGCTGATGACCGCGATCGCACTGCCCCTGCAGCGAGTCGCGCTGCGGCGGCGCCAGCTCGTGGGCCTCGGCTACCTTGCGCTTGCAGCGGCGGTCGTCTTGATCTTCGGTACCGCGACCGACCCAGGTGCAACGACGAGCTTCGGCCTGAACCTGGGAAGCAGCCCACTCGTCGAGCTCCCGGACCTCGTGGTGCCATCGGCGTTGACGGCATACGTGTGCGGCGGTCTGCTTGCCTTCGCCGGGGCGCTGCAGCTCACCCGGGACTTGGGGTCGCGCTGGGCGCTCCTGCTCGGGATCGTGGCGGCCGTCTTCGTCTTCGGGTTCCTCACCTGGGCGGCTGCCGGCAAGTCGATGAGTCTGGTCGGCGTGCTGCAGACATCCGTGCAGCGCGCTGTCCCGATCACCTTCGGGGCGCTCTCGGGCGTGCTCTGCGAGCGGTCCGGGGTGACGAACATCGCGATCGAAGGGATGCTGCTGTGCGGCGCGTTCACCGGCGCCGTCGTGGGCAGCGCCACCGGAAACATCTGGGCCGGGCTCATCGCGGCCGTGATCGTGGGCGGATTGCTGGCTTCGGTGCTCGCGGTCCTCGCCATCCGGTACCTGGTGAACCAGATCATCGCCGGGACCGTGATCAACATCTTCGCCTCCGGCCTGACGGCGTTCCTGTCCACCAGGGTGCTGCAGGGGAATGCAGCCCTGAACACACCCGACCGCTTCGCGCCGATCCACATCCCCATCCTCTCGGACGTCCCGCTGGTCGGGCCCATCCTCTTCGGCAGCAACATCTACGTCTACATGCTCTTCGTTCTCATCGTGGCGATCCACTACGCGCTGTTCCACACGCGGTATGGGCTGCGCGTCCGGGCTGTGGGAGAGCACCCGCTGGCCGCCGATACCGTTGGGATCGACGTGCTCTTCACCCGCTACCGCAACGTCATTCTCGGCGGCATGGTGGCGGGCCTCGGCGGCGCGTACTTCACGCTCGGTTCCACGGGTGGCTTCGATCGCGACATGACCGCGGGTCGAGGCTTCATCGGCCTCGCGGCGATGATCTTCGGCGGCTGGACGCCCATCGGCTCATTCCTCGCCAGCCTGGTCTTCGGCTTCGCCGATGCGCTCCAGAGCCGGCTCTCGATCGTGAACGTGGCGGTGCCGTCGGAGTTCCTCCTGATGGTGCCGTACCTGGTGACGATCCTGGTCGTGGCCGGGCTGGTGGGCCGCGTGCGCATGCCGGCGGCAGACGGGCAGCCGTACACCAAGGAGTGAGGTTCGCCGCGCCGACGGCGCCGCGCCGTTCGGGTGGCGCGAGTGCGACACTGCCGGACCGGCGGCCAGACGGCCCCGGCCGCGGCGTACACTCCGGTCCCGGAGCACGCGCGCCGTCCTCGGCCACTGCGCCGCCATGCGGGAGGGCGATCGCGGCAGCGCTGCGCGGGCGGGCCGTGCAGCCAACCACCAGCGGGGAGCCCAGCATGTCGATGTCGTCCCGGGAACGCGTCCTGACCACGCTCGCGCACGAAGCGCCGGACCGGGTGCCGATCGTGATCGGCGCGAGCAACGCGACGGGGATGAAGATGCGGCCGTACCGCGAGCTGAAGCGCCTGCTCGGCATCGACGCGCCGGATCGCTACATCTACGACTGGCCCGAGCTCGGCACCGCCAATCCGGACGAGGCAACCCTGGAACGGCTGCACGCCGACGTGCGCGGCGTGTTCGACGCCTTCCCCGCTGCGACGCTCGCGGCGAATCGCACGCGCCCGCCGCACAGCCCGTTCATCGACGACTGGGGCAGCGGGCAGGTCGAGGCCGGAGAAGGGCTCTGGTACCCGGGCATTCACCCGATGTCCGAGGCGCAGACCATCGACGCCATCGAGCGGTATCCCTGGCCGGACATGGACGATCCGACGCGCGTGGCGCACGTGCGGGAGGAGGCGGCGCGGCTGGCGGCCGACAACCGCTACGCGATCCTCGCGACGCCCTGGCTTCTCTTCCCCTTCGAGCGGGCGATCGCGATGCAGGGGCTCGAGCAGATCCTGGTCAACATGGCGCTCGAGCCGGACTTTGCCCGTGCGCTGTTCACGAAGATCGGGGCGCTCTGCATGCAGCTCATGGGCCATTTCCTGCACGAGCTGGGCCCGAACGTCGACATGATCAAGATCGGAGACGACCTGGGCACCGAGCAGAGCCTGCTCATGTCGCCCGCGACGTACCGCGAGATCCTCAAGCCGATCCACGCCGAGTACATCGCGTTCATCAAGGCCCGGACGCAGGCGAAGGTGTTCTTCCACACCGACGGCGACGTGTTCGACCTCGCCGACGATCTCGTCGAGATCGGCGTCGACATCCTCAACCCGATCCAGACGTCCTCCGGGCGCATGGCGAACATCGCCGAGCTCAAGCGACGCTATGGGACGCGCCTGACGTTCTGCGGTGCGATCGACACGCAGCAGGTCCTGCCGCACGGGACGCCCGATGACGTGCGGGCCGAGGTGCGCCGCGTGATCCAGGCGCTGGCTCCCGGTGGTGGCTACATGCTCGCGGCTGTGCACACCGTCATGGACGAGGTGCCGCCGGAGAACATCCTGGCCATGGTCGATGCGGCCGTGGAGTACGGACGCTACCCGCTCGCGAGCTGACGCGCTGCCACGGGGCTCAGGCCAGGCGCACCGGCAGGGCGGTCAGTCCCCGGAGCACGAAGCGCGGCTTCCAGGCAGGCGGGGCCGCGAGCTCGAGCGTCGGCAACCGCTTCAGCATCGCGCCGTAGAGGATCTCGAACTCGAGTTTCGCCAGGGGCGCACCCAGGCAGTAGTGGATGCCCGCGCCAAACGAGAGATACGGGTTGGGGTCCCGGTCCAGCACGATCTCGTCCGCACGCTCGAAGGCGGCCGGATCGCGATTGGCCGAGGCGAAGAGGAGGGCGAGTTCCTGTCCACGCCGAATGCGCACGCCCTGGACCTCGATGTCTTCCAGCACCCAGCGCTCGAACATCGGAGCCGGGGTATCGAAGCGGAGGAGTTCCTCGATGGCGGTCGGCACGAGCCCGACGTCGGCGCGCAACCGTGCGAGCGCGTCAGGGTGACGGAACAGCGCGAACCACGAGTTGCCCGCGCCGTTCACCGATGCTTCATGCCCGGCGTTGAGCAGCAGGATCGCCGTGGCGATGAGCTCGTCCTCGGTGAGGCGATCGCCGGCCTCCACGACCTGCACGAGATCGCTCATGAGGTCCCGACCGAGCCGCGCCCGACGCTCGCGCACCAGCTGGCGAAGGTAATCGGAGAACTCCTCGGTGGCCCGCACCGCACGCCGGGCGTCGTCGTCGGTGTGGTCCAGCTCGAACATCAGCGTGATGTCCGCCGACCAGGGCCGGAGCAGGGGGCGATCGGCGTCCGGGATGCCCAGGAGCTCGGCCACCACCGTGACCGGCAGCTCCTCGATCAGGTCGGCGAGCAGGTCGAACTCGCCCATCGCACGCGCTCGGCCGACCAGGCCGTCCACGATCTCCTCGATGCGCGGGCGCAGCCCCTCCACCTTGCGTGGCGTGAAGGCCGTCGAGACCAGCCGGCGAAGGCGCGTGTGGACGGGCGGCTCCCGGTCGATGAGCTGGTGCCCCAGACTCTCCCAGAACGGCTCCTGCCAGGCCGGCGGGCGCTCCGGCCGGCCGAACTCCTCGGGGGTCGCGACGTGCTCGTACGAGCGGCCGAGGCGGCGGTCGCGCAGCAGCGCGTTCACGTCAGCGAAGCGCGCGATCAGCCACTGCTGGGTCGCCTCGTCGTACAGCACCGGATGCGTGTCGCGGAGGCGGGCGAACGTGGGGTACGGATCTGCGATGAAGCCCGGGTCGGACGGGTCGTAGCCGAGGCCCCGGGCAGTGGCGTCGGTCTGATCGATCACGGGCATTGCTCCTTGGCTGCGGGACGCCGGGCAGGCGGAGCCCTCTACGTGGCGCTCTCCCGCTCGTACGGCTGTCCATCGGCGGCGGGCGCAATGCTCCGTCCGATGAGGCCGGCGAGCACGACGATCGTGATGAGGTAGGGGAGGGCGTCGAAGAACTGCGACGGGACGTGGGTGAGCAGGACGCCCAGGTCGCCCGACGGTTGCGTGAAGGTGATCGACTGGCTGATCGCCTGCGACGAGGAGAAGAGCACCGCCGCGCCGAACGCGCCGAGCGGCGTCCAGCGCCCGACGATCATGGCGGCAAGGCCGATGAAGCCGCGCCCGTTCGTCATGCCGGCCTGGAACGAGTTGGTGATCTCCATGCTCAGGTACGCGCCACCCAGCGCGGCGAGCGCCCCCGAGAGGATCACGTTCCGGTACCGCACCCGCACGACGTCGATGCCCACCGTCTCGGCCGCCCGGGGATGCTCGCCCACGGCGCGCGCGCGCAGGCCCCAGCGGGAGCGGAAGAGCATCACCTGCATCACCCCGACCAGGATGATGGTGGTGATGGCGATCGGGCCCTGCCCGAACAGGGCGTTGATGAGCCAGCCCACCAGCGGCAGGTGCACGATGGCGGAGGGCAGCACGAGAGGGGCGAAGCTGCCGGCGCTCTGCGGGGACTGCGTCGAGATCAGCGTGTTCAGGTAGCCGGTCAGGCCGGCCGCGGCGATGTTGATGATCGTGCCGCTGATGATCTGGTCGACGCGCACCGTGATCGAGAGCCAGGCGTGCAGCAGCGAGACCAGCATGCCCGCGACGATCGCGGCGGCCAGCGCGATGAGGAGAGGCAGGGTGAACCCGAAGATCGCGGTCGGCGTTCCAGGACCGATGAGCGCCGCCACGACCACGCCCACGATCCAGCCCACGAAGGCGCAGGTGAGCATGATCCCCTCGAGGCCGATGTTCACCACGCCGGATCGTTCGCACAGCACGCCGGTCAGGGCCGCGAGGCAGATCGGGATCGCCAGCTGCACCGAACCGTGCGCGATGAAGGGCAGCTCCTCGACCAGGTAGCCGAGGAACTGGAAGAGGAGTCCGAGGACGGGCAGCGCGTCGAGCGCGTGCATCAGCGCATCCATCACGAGATGCCTTCGCGGCTGTACGAGCGGGTGATCGTCTCGAAGCCGGTCTGCTCGGCGCCCTGCGCGCCGCGCAGTCGGAACAGGCGCCGCAGCACGGAGTTGGCCACCAGGAACAGCAGGATGATCGACTGGACGAAGTCGACGAGCTCGACGGGCACGCCGGCCTTGATCTGCATCAGGCC
>JBJKRK010000101.1:0-5667 GCA_046704705.1 Candidatus Limnocylindrales bacterium
CGTGTCAGCGGTACCAGCCTGCGCCGCTTCAGCCCGCACTTCTTCGCCCTGGGCGCGGCGTTCCTCCTCCTCGAGACGAGGAGCCTCGTCACGTACAGCCTGCTCTTCGGCACGACCTGGATCGTGAACTCGCTCGTCTTCTTCGCGATCCTCCTGAGCGTCCTCGCGGCGATCGGGGTGACGGCGCGCTTCCGCCTCGCCGATTCGCGCTGGGCGTATGTGGCGCTCTTCGTCGTGCTCGGGCTGAACTACCTGCTGCCGCCGTCGAGCCTGCTCGTCGACCCGCCCTGGCTGCGCTACGTGCTCGCCTCAGCGCTCGCCTTCGCGCCGGTCTTCTGCGCGAACCTCGTGTTCACGTACTCCTTCCGCGACACGCGCACCGCCGACATGGCCTTCGCCTCGAACCTCCTCGGGGCGATGGTGGGCGGGGTGCTCGAGTACCTTTCCCTCCTCACGGGATACCAGGCCGTCCTCATCGCGGTCGGGGGCCTGTACGCGCTGGCCTATCTGCTGGCCCGCAGGTACCGCTTCCTGGCCGATCGGGAGCTGGAGCTGGGCGCGGCGCGGTCCCGGTCGTCAGTCACCCGAGGCGCGGAGCAGATCGCCTTCGGCAAGTGACGAGCCTGACACCGACGGCCAGGGGCGACCCGCGCCATGCGTTCGCCAGGGTTCGGGGTGCGAACTCCAGGGTGTTCGGGGTGCGAACTCCAGGGGTTCGGGGTGCGAATCGTTCGCGGGCTGGCGAGTGAGGTCCTCCCGCCACATCGCCCGGTCGCGCTCGTGGGGCGCCGCGTTGACAGCGCGTGAGCGGTCGTCTACTGTCTCTCCACCATGCGCGTCAGTTTCGGCTTTTACGGCTGTCCGGCATAATCCGTCACGGACCTGAGTCCGAGGCGGATGAAGCCGGTGAGCAGAGGTGCACGACCTCTGCTCTTTTGTTTTCCGGCCGTGTTGCGGGCACGTCGGCGGTGGTGGCGCCGGCGGCGGGCGTGGGGACAGAGAGGACCGGCAAGATATGTTCGTCGCGATGGCGGTCAGCGCCACGGAGGAGGAGGTCAACGCCGTCAAGGCGCACGTCCTCTCGGAGGGCCTCCAGCCCCACGAGAGCCGCGGTGCCGACCGGCTGGTGATTGCCGTGATCGGTGAGATCGGCGGGCGGCAGGAGCAGCTGATGCAGCGGCTCTCGGTCCTGCCCGGCGTCGACTCGGTCACGCCCATCAGCCGGCCCTTCCGGCTGACCAGCCGGGAGTTCCATCCCGACGACACGGTGATCGAGGTCGGGAGCGCCAGGATCGGCGACGGCTCCCTGACGATCATGGCCGGGCCCTGCTCGGTCGAGAGCCGCGACCAGCTGCTGGAGGTGGCGCAGGCCGTCGCCGCGAACGGCGCGACGATCCTGCGAGGCGGCGCGTTCAAGCCGCGCACCAGCCCGTACAGCTTCCAGGGCCTGGGCGTCGAAGGGCTGCGGTACCTGGCGGAGGCGCGGGAGATGACGGGGCTCCCCGTGATCACCGAGGTGATGGAGCCAGATCACGTCGAGATCGTGAATCGCTATGCGGACATCCTGCAGGTCGGAACCCGCAACATGCAGAACTACTCGCTGCTGCAGGCGGTCGGACGGGTCGACACGCCGGTGATGCTGAAGCGCGGGTTCGGATCCACGATCGAGGAGTGGCTCATGGCCGCCGAGTACATCGTGAGCGGCGGGAACCGCAACGTGATGCTCTGCGAGCGGGGCATCCGCACCTTCGAGACGTACACGCGCAACACCCTGGACCTCACGGCCGTTCCCCTGCTCCGCCATCTGACACACCTGCCGATCATCGTCGACCCGTCCCACGCGACGGGGAAGCGCTGGCTGGTCCCGCCGATGGCCCTGGCGGGCGTGGCGGCGGGCGCCGACGGCGTGATGGTGGAGGTGCACCCCCGACCGGAAGAGGCACGCTCGGACGGCGAGCAGTCGCTCACGATCCCGCAGTACATCGAGCTTGCGGCCACCCTGCGCGGGCTCCACGCGCACCTCTCGGCCGCACCGCGCGAGACGCACCGGTCTGCCGCGACGGTCGGCCCGGTAGGCCCCAGCCGGCACTGAGCGTGACGTTCTCGGAGCGCGACGGGGCTGCCGCCGTCGCACGTGTGCGGCGGGCCGAGCACCTGCGCGGGCGACTCGCGCTGCCGGGCGACAAGTCGATCACCCACCGCGCGCTTATCCTCGGCGCGATCGCCGAGGGCGACTCCCGCGTCCTGGCCGGCTCCGACGGGCTGGACTGCAACAGCACCGCCGCGTTGTTGACCGCGCTGGGTGTCGCCGTGGAGCGCCTGGGTGACCCGGTGGCCGGTCGCGTCGATCGCCTCATCCGGTCGCCGGGGATCCAGGGCTGGCGCGAGCCCGAGGGCCCGCTCGACGCAGGAAACTCCGGCACCACGCTGCGCCTGCTCTCGGGCGTGCTTGCCGGACGCCCCTTCTACGCGGTCATCGACGGCGATGCCTCGTTGCGCTCGCGTCCGGTGGCCCGTATCATCGAGCCGTTGCGTCAGATGGGCGCGACGCTGTTTGCCCGCGCCGCTGATTCACTTCCCCCGCTCACGATCGTCGGGCATCGACCGCTGCGGGGCATCCGGTATCGGACACCCGTCCCCAGCGCGCAGGTGAAGTCGTCGATCCTGCTGGCCGGCCTCGCCGCGGAGGGCTACGTGGAGGTCCGGGAGGCGGTCGCGACGCGCGACCACACGGAGCGGATGCTCCGGGCACGGGGCGTACGGCTGGAGAGCGCGGACGCGGGCGACGGGCAGGAGCACACGGTGGGCATGGAGGGCGGACAGCACGTGGATCGGCGGGACGAGCGGGTGCCGGGGGATATCTCGGCTGCCGCGTTCTGGCTCGTTGCCGGTGCCGCCCACCCGGATGCCGAGCTCGTGCTCGAAGAGGTGGGCGTCAACCCGACGCGACGGTCGATCATCGACCTCCTGCGCGCGATGGGCGCGCGGATCGAGGAGCGCCCGCTGACAGCCGACGGAAGCGAGCCGACCGCCGAGCTGACCGTGCGGAGCAGCCGGCTCGAGGCGATCGACCTGGGCACGGCGGACGTCGCGCGTGCGATCGACGAGATTCCGGCACTGTGCGTCGCCGCGGCCTGCGCCCGAGGCGTCACGCGCATCCGCGGAGCCGGCGAGCTGCGTCGGAAGGAGAGCGATCGCGTGGCCGGAATCGCCCAGGGCCTCACCGCCCTCGGCGCCCGGGTCGAGGCGGAGGGCGACGACCTCGTGGTGCATGGCGCGGCAGACCGCCCCGGGTTCGGGCTGCGCGGCACGAACGTCGCGGCCTGGAACGACCACCGGCTGGCAATGGCGTTCGCCGTGGCCGGCCTGCTCGCCGCGGGCGAGACGGTGGTGCACGGCGCGGCCTCCGCGGCGGTTTCCTACCCGGGCTTCTTCGATGAGTGTGAAAGGGTGCGCGCATGACCAGGCGAGTCGTCCTCATCGGCCATCCCGTGGCGCACTCCTACTCGGGCGCGATGCAACAGGCGGCGTTCGACGCGCTCGGCATCGACGCCAGCTACGAGTTGCTCGACACGCCGCTCCTGACTCTGCCCGAGACCATCGAGGCGCTCCGCGAGGACGAGTTCCTCGGGGCGAACGTCACCATCCCCCACAAGGAGCGGGTGGCGGCGATGATGGACCGCCTCTCCGAGGAGGCGCACGCGACCGGCGCGGTGAACACCGTGACCCGGGAGGGCAGGCGGCTCATCGGGCACAACACGGACGTGCCTGCCTTCAAGGTAGCCCTCGATGTGCTGGTGGGGCGCCAGAAGATGCCCAAGGCGGCGGTGGTCCTGGGCGCGGGCGGTGGCGCGCGGGCCGTCGTGTACGGCCTGATCACGGCGGGCTTCCAGCGGGTGATCGTCTTCAACCGACACCTTCATCGCGCCGAGGGGCTGGTCCGCCATTTCGCCCGGAACGCGGCGCACATGGAGCTGCGGGCCATGCCCTGGCACGAGTCGGTGATCGAAGCCGAGCTGTCCAAGACGAAGCTCCTGGTGAACGCGACGTCGGTCGGGCTGGTCGCGAACGAGTCGCCGATTCCGGGAGACCTGCTGACGCCCGACCTGCTGGTGCTGGACCTGATCTACAACCCGCCCGAGACGCCGCTGCTGCACGACGCAAAGGCCGCGGGGGCAGGGATCCAGAACGGGGAGCTCATGCTGCTGCATCAGGGCGCCGCGGCGTTCGAGCTGTGGACGGGCCAGGCGGCCCCGATGGACCAGATGCGACAGGCGCTCGGTCAGGCACGCGCCGCCGGCCTCGAGACCCCCGAGGCCGCGCCGGTCGAGCACGGCTGATCGAGCGCAGCCGATCGAGCGCGGCGCGGCGGCAGGCGAGACCGGGACAGCAGCACACAGCGTGGCGGACCTGGCGTGGCATTCCGATTCCTGACAGCGGGCGAATCGCACGGCCCGGCACTCGGCGCCGTGCTGGAGGGCCTGCCTGCCGGCATCCCGGTCTCCGCCGACGGGATCGCGCACGATCTGGCGCGGCGGCAGCGCGGGTACGGCCGTGGGGCTCGGATGCAGGTCATCGAGCGTGACCGGGCCGAGATTCTCGGCGGGGTACGGCACGGCCTGACGATCGGGTCGCCGGTCCACCTCGTGGTGCACAACCGCGACTGGGAGAACTGGACACGGGTCATGCAGGTCGAGGCGCTCTCGCCCGAGGAGGCCGCCGAGCTGGCCGCCCGCAGGGAGGCCGGCGACAAGCGGGCGGCGCCGGTGACACGCCTCCGGCCAGGGCATGCCGATCTCGCGGGCGCGCTGAAGTACGGCTTCGACGACGTGCGCAACGTGCTGGAGCGCGCGAGCGCCAGGGAGACCGCCATGCGCGTCGCGGCGGGCGCGGTCTGCCGCGCCTTCCTGGGGCAGCTCGGCATCGAGGTGTGGAGCTTTGCCGCCGAAGTGGGGGGCGTCGGGATGAACCCCGCACGCGCCACGCGCACTCGCGAAGAGACGGAGGCCAGCCCGCTGCGTTGCCCGGACCCGGATGGCGAGACCGCGATGATCGCGCGCATCGACGAGGCCCGCTCGCGGGGCGACACGGTGGGAGGCATCTTCGAGGTCGTCGCAACGGGCGTCCCGGTGGGCCTGGGGAGCCACGTCCACTGGGACCGCCGCCTCGACGGCGCCCTGGCGCAGGCGATCTGCTCGATCCCGTCCGTGAAGGGCGTGGAGTTCGGGTTGGGCTTCGAGCAGACGCGCCGCTTCGGCTCGGAAGTGCACGACGTCATCACGGGCCCGGCCGCCGACCCGACGGCGCCGCAGGTTCCCGGCCTCCCCGACGGACCGGTGCGCCGCTGGCTGCATCGCACGAACAACGCCGGCGGCCTGACGGGCGGCATCTCGAACGGCGAGCCCGTCGTGGTGCGCGGCGCGGTGAAGCCGATCTCGACGCTCGCGCGCCCGCTGCCCTCGGCCGACCTCCGCAGCGGAGCGCCGATCGACGTGGCGCACTACGAACGAAGCGACATCAGCGTGGTCCCGGCGGCCGGGGTGATCGGCGAAGCGATGGTCCTGCTCGTCCTCACGGGCGCGGTGCTCGAGAAGCTGGGAGGCGACTCCCTGCCGGAGATCCTGGAGCGCCTCGCCCGGCACCGCGAACGGACCGGCACCGCGGTGG
>JBJKRK010000102.1:0-7515 GCA_046704705.1 Candidatus Limnocylindrales bacterium
CCGACGATCAGGTTCGGGTGGCGGCGCCCCGCGCGCTCCACCGGCCGGGGAACGAACCGGCTCCCACGCACGCGCCAGAACCGGCCCTCGTACGTCCACCCGTCGGGCTCCGTCCACAGGCCGTGCACGATGGCGAGCTGCTCGGCGAGCATGTCGACCCGCGTGCGCAGGTCGGGGAAGTCGAAGCCGTATTCGGCATGCTCCGCCTCATTCCAGCCGGCGCCCAGCCCGACTTCGATCCGGCCGCCGCTCATGTGATCGGCGGTGACCGCCATCTTGGCCAGCAGGCCGGGGTGGCGAAATGTCACCGGCGACACCATCGTCCCCAGCCCGATCCGGTCCGTCTCACGCGCGAGCCCGGCCAGGGTCACCCACGCATCCGTGGTCGGGAGACCGGCGGCGCCGGGGAAGCTCGTGTAGTGGTCCGATCGGTAGAACGACTCGAACCCGGCCGCCTCGGTCGCGCGGGCCATGCGCAGCAGGTCCTCGTAGCTCATCCCCTGCTGCGGCTCGCACATCAACGCAATGCGCATGCTGAACCTCCCTGGATCGGCCGGTGCGAGACGGGACGGGGCCTCCTGGACCGGCCCCCACCAGCCTACCTGCGTGCCCGGCACGCGTTGGACCAGTCCATGATCGCCGATGCGGGACGGACCGGCTTGTGTCATGCAGTCCGCGCCGGCGGGAGCCTGGCCGGGAGGGACGGTTCAGGCGGACTCGGGCGGACCCGCGGGTGCTCGATGGGGAAGCAGCCGCCGCATGAAGAGCGCGAGCGGACCGAGGATCAGCAGCAACAGCAGGACGAGCGGCAGCGCGACCACGCCGAGCCAGATGGCGACCGAGGCGAGGAGCTGCGCGATCTCGACGAGCTGTGCCGTGGCCGAGTCGAGCTGGCGGCCCGGATTCCAGCCCGCGGTCGCCGCCGCCACCGCCACGACCGGCACCGCGAACGTCACCGTCAGCGTGCCCAGCGCAGCCTGCTGCTCGAGATGCGCCTTCTGCGCGCTCAGCTGCTCGATCTGTCCCTGGACCGAGGTCAGCTGCGCCTGGACGTCCAGAACATCGCTGATCTTCGTGGCGCGGGCCATGATCGCCTGCAGCGCTCGCTCGGTGACCCGCAGGTTGTCGATGCGCGCCCCGAGGTCGAGCACCTGCCCCGTCACCTCGACCGCCTGCGTCTTCTCGGCGACGACCCTGGTCGCGAGCGGTCGGAGCCCGTCCAGCGCCGCGTTCCAGTGCGCCGCCGGCACGCGGTACGTGACCACGGCGATCTGCTGCTCGCCTCGGTTGGACTGATCGGAGGCACTGACATACCCACCCAGCGCCTCGATCGCAGCGCGCGCCTTGAGGAGGGAGACATCCAGCGACCGGACCTCCAGCTGGATCGAACCGGTCTCGACGATGAGCGCCTGGTCGGTGCCGGAAGGCGTGCTTGCGGCCGTCAGCGCCCCGTTCCCACCGGCATCGGGAGCTGGGACGGGACCCCGGTCCACGCCCCCCTCGGACTGCGCGGCAGGGTTGGCCGGCGCGGCTGCGAAGCCAGCCGGTTGGGCAGAGGCGGCGGGCGCCAGCGGCGCCTGCGTCGCGCCGCTGCACGCGCCGAGCACGACAGCCAGTATGCAGGCCCCCAGGACCGGCACGAGTCTGCTCGAGCGCACTCCCGAACGCCGCGCCGCGGGATGAGTCTGTGGCGATCCCATGGCAGGTCCTCCGCTGGGTGCGTCACGGCGCCTCCGCGACGACTGGGCGCAGGACGACGCGGCCCGCGGTGCGGTTCCGCCGGGAGCGAGCGCGTCGCGCCGGGGGAGCTGGAACTCCGCGCCAACCGACCGCGAAGCGAGCGAGAGGCGAGCGGGAGCCGTGCCCCCGGATGTCCGGTCCTGGAGCGCGGCAGGGCGCATTTCGGGGGCCCCATTTGCCAGGTTTGGCGTTCGTCCTGTAAGGTTTCGGTCATGTTCCGCCGGCTGGCGGTGGGACTGAGCGCGTTGTCGCTGCTCGGATTTGTCGTTATTGTCCCGGGCGCGTCGCCCGTCCGAGCTGGTGGAGCCTGTACCGCCTGGCACAACGACCTCCTGCCGCCGACCACGATCCGTGTGCTGCGCACCCTGGGCCCCGCTACTGGCGCCGTCCAGACGGTGCCGTTTCGGCGTTACGTCGAAACGACGCTGGCTGGCGAGTTCGGCCCGACCGCACCGGCGCAGGTCCTCCGCGCAGGCGCCATCATCGTGAAGCAGTACGCCTGGTACTACGCGATGCACTGGCGCGGGGGCAGCGCGCACGGCCACTGCTACGACGTCGTGGACAACACGAACGACCAGCTGTACTGGCCCGAAGCGCATCGCCCGACGACCGAGGAGATCCGGGCGGTGCGCGACACCTGGTCGGTCAGCCTGCGCAAGTGGGACCGGTTCTTCCCCACCACCTATCGCGGGGGCCACACGGCTTCGTGCGGCGCACACGCCGACGGGTGGCGGCTCCTCCAGCGCGGCGCCTACCGTTGCGCGGCCGACGGATACCTGTGGCCACAGATCCTGCGCACTTACTACGATCCCGGCCTGCGCGTGGTGCAACCCGGTGCTCACGACCTGACGGGCAGCGGGCTGGGCGACATCGCCGTGGTCCTCCGGGCGAGCGGCGTCGACCCGGCCGGCTCCGGATCCACGGCCACGACTCCACAGCAGACCGCCGATCCAGCACTGCACCCTGTGGCCCCGGACCCCTCCCCCATGGCAGGGCCCGCTCCCGACCCGAGTCCCGCCCCGACGCCCGACGCGGGCGCGTCTGCCGCTCCCACCCCGGATGGCACGACTTCGACCAGCCTCGTGCCACAGCAGACGCTGGAGGCGAGCATCTACCCCGCGGCGCGCCCACCGGCCCCGGGCGCCACGGCGGACACGACCCGGCTGCTGCTGGCGCCGCAGCAGGCCATCGGTGTTGCGGTCGGCGACGTGAACGGCGACGGACGCGCCGACCTGCTCGTGCTGCAGCGGGCGCCGACCGGTGAACTCCGTCTGCTCGTCGCCCTCTCGACAGGATCCGGTTTTGCTGCGCCGGCGGTCTGGTGGGATAGCCGGATCGCAGGAGTGAGCTTTCCCGCCGACGCCCCCATCAGACTCGTCGCGGGCGACTTCAACGGGGACGGTCGTGACGACGCCGCGCTGCTCGTGGGCCAGCCCTCCGCGGCAGGCGGCGGGACGGCCAGCGGCCCGGCGAAGCTGTACGTGCTGCTCTCGACGGGTACCGCCTTCACGCCCCTCGCCACCTGGTGGTCCGGCACCCTCGACGTGGCCCAGTCGACGGTGTTCGCCGCCGACGTGACCGGCGACGGCAAAGCAGATCTGGTCGTCGAGGAACCCGTGGTGCAGCGCGCTCCCGACGTCCCCTCGACCGCCGCAGCGCCGTCCCCGGGTCCCACCGCTGCGCCGGCTGCGCCGGCAACACCGCTCCCCAGCCCCACGCCGGTGGTCGCGCTGCTCCCGACACCGGCTCCGGGGCCCGCCCCGTCGCCCGTGACGTCATCCACCCCGACACCATCGGGCGGCGAGGTGACCACCACGGGCACCACGTTCCTCGTGTTCCGTTCGAGGGTGGAACCCGGACTGTCCAACCCGTCCACCTGGGCAACGCTCTCCGGCATCGCCCCGGATCAGATCAAGGTCGTCTCGTCGGACGTCGACGGTGACGGGCTGGCGGACCTGGTCGTCGACGAGCAGCTCCCCACAGGCGGCACCAGGCTGGTGGGTCTGCTGTCCGACGGGCAGCGGCTGACGCCCCGGCTGCTGTGGCAGAACGCGAACAACTTCAGCTGGGCCGCCAGCAGGCTGGCCGCAGCCGATCTGAACGGCGACGGCCGTGGCGACCTGGTGGTCTTCTACGACCTCGGTTCGGGCGGAACGCGCATCTTCCAGTTCCTGTCCACCGGGTCGGCATTGCAGCCCGGGCCGCGCATCACCGACCCGACGCTCGTTTGGGCTGCCGCCCGACCGTACTGACCGCTCCGCCCGGTGCGCCCGTGCCGAGCCAACCGCGCCAGGCCGCTTCGTCCAGCCCGGCACTGCAGGCCTGGCCCCGGCGCACAAGCGGCAGCCTGAGCAGCTCCGGGTCATCGAGGAGGCGCTGCTGGATCGCCGCGTCGTCGAGCCGGTAGTACGAGAGCCCGAGCTCGCGATAGCGCCGGCTGCCGGTATCGAGGAGTGTGGCCGTGCCGAGCCGCTCGAGGAAGCGCCGAAGCTCGCCCGGGGCAAGAGGCCGCACCGCAAGGTCGACGAAGCTCACGGGGATCCGTCGCTCCTTGAAGAAGCGCAGCGCTTTCTGCGTGGGCCGTGAGTCGCGGCGACCGAAGATCTGGATCGGCGGAACGCCCGGTGCCGTCGGCATGACGGGCTCAGCCTAGATCTTCGGGACGATCGACGTCCCACAGCGACGCGCCGGCAGGATCCAGCGCCCGCCACTCGCCTTCGTCGATGGTCCGCGCTGGAAGCGCCGCGAGAAACTCGCGGAGACTGCGCCGGCCGGTCGCCAGCTGGCGCACGAGCGCGGGCAGGACCGAGACCCGAATGGCGCAGGGCAGCGGTCGGAGTTCGCCGTGTTCGCGCAGCGCCGCCGCGTCCGCCCCGCGACCAAGTGCGCCCACGAGCGCCCTCAAGAGCGGCTGGACAAGATGCGGCATGTCCCCACCCACCACCAGGACGACCGGGAAGCGCGCGGCCTCGAGGCCGGCCCGCAGGCCGACGAGCGGGCCACCGTAGGCCTCGGCGTCGCTGACCACGCGAAGTGGGACCCGGACTTCGGGCAACCGTGGAAGCGCGCCGAGATCGCGCGGGCCGGCGACGATCACCTCGTCACAGACGGCGGCGAGGGCGGACACCGCCAGGTGCAGCAGCGGGCGGCCGTCGATGGGCTCGCGGAGCTTGTCGCGGCCGAAGCGCGTCGAGCGACCCCCGGCGAGCACGAGCCCACTCACCCCACGCGAGCCTGCGGCCCTGGGTTCGCCCCGGGGCGTGTCGGTCGCGCCTGCGGGCGGGTGGATGGAGCCGACTCGCGCCGGCCTGGATGTCTGACGGAGGTCGGTCAGCCCGCCTGACTCGTTCGCCGTGCGGGCTTCATCCTGACGGCGATGCGGCATGTCCCGTCTTCGACCCCGCCGTCGACCGGCGACACGTCGACCGCGTACGGCACTGCGTGCACGAGCGCCCGGACGATCCCCACGTGCAGCCGGCAGACGAGATCGAGACGGTCGGGGCAGGCCTCCCGGAAGATCGGGTCGTGGATCGTGAGATCCATCTGGCGGCTCCCATGCGGCTCCTGATCGACCCGCATCGCCACTCCCAGGACCGAGAGCGGTCCGATCGCGGCCGTCACATCGGAGATGAAGTCCCGCCCCGGCTCGAGCTGCCGGCGCAGCTCCGCGATCGCCATGCCGTAATCGAAGCCCACCTGTTCGACGAGCCCCGGAATGCGCTCCGGCGGCATGCTGGCCGCCTCGAGCACGAGGAGCGAGAGCAACGCCATCTGGCGGGGCGGATGCGGCATCCAGCGCGGCGTGCTCGTGTCGAGCGCATAGAGGTGTGCCGGCTTGCCACGCCTGCCACGGCGTGGCTCGGCATGGAGGAACCCCGTCGCGCGCAGCACCTCGAGGTGCGCGCGGGCGACCGGACGGCTGATCTCCATCTGATCGGCGACGTCGCTCGCCGTGCGCGGCGATGGGTCGCGATAGAAGTCGACGAGGATGTGCCGACGCGTTGGGTCGCGGATCGCATCGGCCAGCTGGTCGAAGCCCTCCTCGAGCGTCAGGCCTGCTGCCGAGCGGCGCTCGAAGGCGCGGTACACAGGTCCCCCCAGGCCAGCATCCGTGGGCGCGGCGACTGGCTGAGGCATCGCAGGCGGCTGCTGCACGGCCATGTTGAGATTCCTTAACTGGCTTTTCGCGAAAGATACATCGTGTGGGGCGCATGTGTACCTTCCGAATGTGGCGACCGAAGGGGGCCATCAGGCCCCCCGAAGCCCGCCGCTCGCCGCGGCGGCGCGCCCGCCGGTCGTCAGCCCGCTCACCGCACCCGCAGCACAGCGCCGGATGACATCCCCCGCGGGCCGTCCGGCCGGTGTGGCACCCGGTGCGAAGGCGACGGGGCACGCTCATCCTCACGCTCATCCTCCTGCGCCGGGCCGCCGACGGGACCGACGGGACCCGGCCGGGGAGTGTCGCGAGGAGCCAGGCGGCTGAGCTTCAGGTTCAGGTGCAGCGTCAGGCGATCGAGCCCGTCGCGCAGATCGAAGCCGGCCACTCGCTCCGCCTTGCGGAGGCGGTAGTACAGCGTGGCGCGGTGCAGGTGCAGCGCTTCCGAGGTTCGCTTGACGTCGCCCCCCAGGTCCAGATAGCGCTCCAGCGTCTCCGTCACCTCGTGATCGACGCCCGCGAGCAGCCGCACGAAGCGCGGATCGAGGGTGCCGGAGATGGCCGACGGCGGCAGCTGGGCGAGCATGCGGAACGCCCCCAGGCGCTGCCACTCGACGATGTCGCCCTCGGTCCGAAACGCGGCGCCGATGCGGGCCGCACGCTGCGCCTGGCGGTACGAAGTCACGAGCCGCAATGCATCGGGTTGCGGGTCGCCGATCGCCGCGACGATCCGCTTCGCGCTCGCCGGCACGAGGCGTTCGCGAAACGCCGCCTGCGCCGCCCGTGCCGCCCGCAGGGCGAGGCGCTCTCCGGACCCGGTGGACTCGCCAACGAGGAGCACGCCGTGGTCCCGACGTGCCAGGCGGAGGTGTGCGATCGTCGCGAGGCGTCGGCTCGCCTCCACCAGCGCGTCCGCCAGGTGCTGCGATGGCTCGACGCCGGCATTCCAGGCGGGCTGCAGGATCACGATGCTCGCCGGGTCGTCGGGCACGAGGAGGCCGTCTTCCACGGCCCGCGCCGCGCCGATCTCCCGGAGCGCATCGGACGGGGACAGCAGGCTGGCGAGGACGCTGCCCGCCAGGCGCTGTGGCAGCTGCTCCTGGTACAGGAGGAGCGCGGCGTAGTCCGCGGCGCGGCGCGCGGCGTCGACGGCATCGGGGTCGAGGTGCGCCGGCTGATCGATGAGCCAGAGAAAGCCCATGAGCCTGCCGCGGCAACGCGCCGGCACGCACAGCCGCGGCAGGATGCCCCGGGCGGCGTCGCCGGGAATGCGGACCGGGTCCGGCGAGGTGTGGATCCCGAACGCGACGAAATACTCCGCGACCTCGGGCGCCGTCTCGCGGCCCAGGATCGAGTCCCGCCGCACCGAATCGAGTGGGCCCTGCTGCGAGGAGTACACGACGACCCGCTGCCGGCGATCCTCGAGCTCTACCGGCACGCCCACTTCACCGGCCAGCCTGTCCACGACGAGCTGCAGTTCTTCGATCACGTTTCTCGCCCTCGCCCGCCTCGCGGTGGCGGCCGCGCTCCGCCCCGCCGGGCCGCCGCCGGGCAGACCGTAGCCGCGTCACGCGGCACGCCAGGCGGGGGCCCCTGGATGTGCAAACGTACATCGGAAC
>JBJKRK010000103.1:0-5226 GCA_046704705.1 Candidatus Limnocylindrales bacterium
GCCCTGTGCTACCGCGCCGCCATCCCGCGTGCGCCCTGCGCCGCCAGCGGCACCGTGCCGTCCGGCACGAGCGGAAGCGCACGCAGCCGCACGCCCGTCGCCGCGAAGATCGCGTTCGCCACTGCCGGCGCCACGGCAACGATAGGAGTCTCGCCGCCCCCGGCCGAGGGGATGTCGCGCCGGTCCAGCAGGACGACGTCGATCGGCGGGACGTCGGGGAAGCGGGGCACCCGGTAGTCCGAGAGCCGCGGGTTGAGGATCGTGCCGTTCTCGAAGTGAATGGCCTCGAAGAGCGCTCCTCCCAGGCCCTGGATCGTGGCGCCCTCGAGCTGGTTGATCATGTTGTCGGGGTTCACGATCGCGCCGCAGTCGAACGCCGTGACGATGCGGACGATCTCGAGGCGGCGATCCGATCCCACTCGCACCTCCACGCAGGTGGCGATGCGGCCGTCTTTCTCGACGCCGCCCGCGATGCCCATGCCGCGGCCCGGGTCGTGCGGCCGGTCGGCCCAGCCGGCGCGCTCGGCGACGGCGCGGAGGACAGCCGCCAGCCGATCGTCCCGCAGGTTGCGCAGCCGCAGCTCGAGTGGATCGACCCCCAACCGATGGGCCAGCTCGTCGATGTGCGACTCGCGGGCAAAGTGGTTTGCCGTTGCGGCGAGGGCCCGGTAGGAGCCCTGGCGGAGCGGCGACTCGGCGGGCTGGTACCGGATGCGCTGGTTCGTGACGTCGTAGGGGCAGATGATGCCCGCCGCGCCCGAGTTCAGGTTGGTGAACTCCCAGCCGGTGATCGTGCCCTCGGAGGTAGCGCCGCTGCGCACGTCGATCACCGCAGCAGGCCGGAAGTAGCCCCAGGTGAACTCCTCCTGCCGGCTCCAGCGGACGCGCACGGGATGTCCGCTGGCGCGCGCCAGCCGGGCGGCTTCGACGGCGGTTTCGCCGGTGTGCTTGCCGCCGAAGCCGGCGCCGGTGTCCGGCACGATGACACGGACGTCCGACTCCGGCACGCCGAGCTCGTCGGCCAGCTGTCGGCGCACGGCGAACGGCCGCTGCGTGCCGGTCCACACCGTGAGGCGACCTCCCTCCCATTCGGCCAGCGCCGTGCGCGGCTCGAGCGGGACGTGCGCGATGTACGCCGTGGTGTACGTCTCGGACAGGCGCACCGGGGCGTCCCCGAGCGCCGCGTCCACGTCGCCGGTCTCGTGGTGCACCGCGCCGCCCCAGCCCTCGTCGTTTCTGGGATGTGCCCGGAGGTGGGCCTCGAGGCCCCGCTCGGACGGTTGGGGTTCAACGGCCCAGTCGGCCTGGATGGATCCCAGCACCCGGCGGGCGGTGAACGCGTCGGGCGCCGCGACCCCGACGAAGCCGTCCTCGTGCACGACGGTCACGCCGTCGATCGCGCGGGCGCTTGACAGGTCGACCGAGCGGAGGGTGGCGCCGAACGACGGCGGGCGCAGGATGGCGCCGTGCAGCATCCCGGGGCGCGTGAGGTCGGACGGGTAGCGCCTGGCGCCGGTCACCACGTCGCGCGCCGTGGTCTTTCGAGCGGGGTGCCCGACGATCCGCTCCTCGATTCCCGGCGTGAGGGGCTCCCGCCCACTCGCGAGCTCGACCTGCCGCGTTCCGCGCACGAGCTCGCCGTAGGAAACGGAACGGCCGTCCGCGGCGTTGCGCACGCGGCCGTCCACGGCAGTGCATCGGTCGCGTGCGGTGTTCCAGCGCTGTGCGGCCGCGTCCAGGAGACACTCGCGGGCGCCGGCGGCGGCCCGACGCAGGTGCTCGCCGGCGTCCGGCATGGAGCGGCTGCCGAAGGTGCCCTCGTCGAAGGGGCACACGTCGGTGTCGCCCATCACCAGGCGGACCGCCGAGAGCGGCACGCGGAGTTCCTCGGCGACGCGGAGGGAGAGCGCCGTCCGGTTGTCCTGCCCGACGTCCACTTTGCCGGTGAACGCGGTCACGCTGCCATCTTCTCCAACGTGCACCCAGGCTCCCGCGCTGGTCGACCACGCACGCGGGTCGGAGGGTCGTCCGACGGTCCCTCGTCCCGGCTCGAAGGCGACGACGAGGCCGCCGGTGAGGGTTGCGAAGTAGTCGCGTGCGGCGGCGTCCTGCATGTCCCAGGGCTGTGCCGGGCGGGGGAGGGGATCCGCCATCGCGCCATCCGCGCCGACGGCGACTTGCTCGCCCGGGGCGACGGTTGCGGCCGGGGCTTGCTCGCCCGGGTCGACGGTTGCCGCGGCGGGGAGTTGCTCGCCCGGGGCGACGGTTGCCGCGGCGACCGCCTCGCGATCCGTCTGCGTCGGGCCGGTCGCCGTCCGGGTCAGCTCGGCGGCGCGGTGCACGGCCCGCTCGATGCGGGGGTACGTGCAGCAGCGGCACACGTTGCCCGACATGGCCGCCGCGATCTCCGCATGGCTCGGGTCGGGGGACTCGTCAAGCAGCGCCGCGGCCTGCACGACCATGCCGGCCGTGCAGAACCCGCACTGGAGCGCCCCCTCCTCGACGAACGCCTGCTGGACGGGGTGCAGCGCGCCGTCGTGCACCAGCCCCTCGACCGTGGTGACCGACCGTCCTGCGGCTTCGCTCACCGACGTGACGCACGCCCGCACCGCCGCTCCGTCGAGGAGCACCGTGCAGGCGCCGCAGGCGCCTTCGCCGCAGCCGTACTTCGGCCCGGTGATCCCGAGTTCCTCCCGCAGCACGAACAGCAGGCTGCGGTCCGGTTCGAGCCCAACGTCGCGCTCGACAGTGTTGACGACGATCCGATCCGTTCGGGGCATCCCGCATCTCTCCACTTGCCCGTACACGCACGTCGAGCCCAAGGATAGTCGTCCCGGCGTTTCAGCTGGCTGGCGGGGACGAGGTGTCATGCGAGGCGATCGGTCATGCCAGGAACTGCCTCTTGACACACCATATGCGCCTTTCTAGCATGCCCGAACATGCAGTTGGCCACGCCGTCCCCCGGGCTCAGCCGCACCGTCACCGCGTACGAGGAGATCAAGCGCCGGATCATCCGGCTCGAGATCCCGCCGGGCGGCGGCTTCACCGAGGCGCAGATCGCGGCGGACCTCGGCCTGAGCAAGACGCCCGTGCGCGAGGCCCTGGCGCAGCTTCGCCGGGAACGCCTGGTGGAGATCGACGCACGGTCGGGATGTCGGGCCGCGCCGGTGACGCTGAAGGACACGATCGATCTTGCGGTCTTCCGCGGGCTGCTCGAAGGCGAGGCCGCGAGTCTGGCCGCGGGGCGACTCACCGACATCACCCAGCTCCAGGCGCTCGAGCGTCTGTGCCAGGCAAGTTATCGACCGGATGACGAGGCGAGCATCGACGAGTTCCTGGAACGCAACACGGAGTTCCACTGCACGATCGCCCGGGCGGGCGGCAACGGCCGGCTCGCCTCGGCGCTCGAGGAGATTCTGCGGCTCATGGAGCGGCTGTTCCGTATCGGCCTGATGTACTCGTCGCGATCGCTCGAGATCGTGCACGAGCACCAGGATCTGCTCGGCGCCATCAAGTCCGGTGACCCCGAGCAGGCGCGCAGCGCGGCGGTTGCGCAGGCGCGCGCCGCTCAGAAGATGATCCTCGACGCCCTGCTGACAACCCCGGAGATCCTCTCGGCGAACATCGGGAGCGGCATGACGCCGCGTGCACGGCCGTGACGGAGCGGCGGGTGCTGCCGGCAACGGGGTCCGCCCGCGTGGCGCGGCTCACGCTCGTCGGCGCCGACCAGCGCGTGCCGCTGATCACCGGCGAGCAGCGTCGCTACGTCAACCTCGACTACGCGGCGAGCACGCCGGCGCTCGTGCCGGTGGCCGAGGCGGTGGAGTCGTTCCTGCCCTGGTACAGCAGCGTGCACCGCGGCGCGGGCTTCAAGTCGCAGGTCGCCACCGCAGCGTACGAGGGGGCGCGCGAGGAGATCCGCCGCTTCTTCGGCGCACGGCCGGACGACGCGGTGCTCATCACGCGCAACACGACCGACGCCATCAACCTGCTGGCCTCGGCGCTTCCCGAAGGAACGCACGTGTACGCCTTCGGGGTGGAGCACCACGCGAACATGCTGCCCTGGCGGCATGCCGGCCTGGAGGTCACGTATCTGCCCATCCCTGCCTCACCTGCGGAGGCGCTGGAACGTCTGGAAGATGCGCTGCGCGGCGCGAACGACCGCCACGCGCTCGTTGCGGTCACGGGTGCCTCCAACGTCACCGGCGAAGTGTGGCCGCACCGACAGGTGGTGGAGCTGGGGCACCGCTACGGCGCTCGCGTGCTCCTCGACGGAGCGCAGATCGCGGCGCACTACCCGATCGACATGGCGGCGCTCGAGGTCGACTACCTGGCGGTCTCAGGCCACAAGATGTACGCGCCGTACGGCGCCGGAGCGCTGCTTGGACGACCCGACTGGCTGAGCGCGCATGACCCGTACCTCTACGGGGGCGGCGCGGTCGACTTCGTGACGCTCGAATCGGTGCTGTGGACCGCGCTGCCGGAGCGCCAGGAGGCGGGATCGCCGAACGTCGTCGGCGCGGTCGCCATGGGGGCTGCCTGCCGCGCGCTCGGCGACTACGGCATGGCCCGGCTCGCGGACGAGGAGATGGCGCTCGCCCGCTACGCGCGAGAACGCGTCGGGCGGATCGCAGGCGTCGACCGCTACGGCATCTGGGCGGGCGATGTGCCGCGCCTGGGGATCGTCGCCTTCAACGTGCACGGCTACTGGCACAGCCAGGTCGCCGCGGTCCTGTCCGCAGAGCACGGGATCGGTGTGCGCCACGGCTGCTTCTGCGCGCACCCGCTGATGCTCCACCTGCTCGACGTGTCGGCGGAGGAGGCCGGCCTCGTGCGCGACGAGATCGCCCATGGCCAGAAGGGCCGTGTGCCGGGGGCCGTCCGGGCGAGCATGGGCCTGGGCACGACGACCGAGGACGTGGATGCGCTCGTCTCCGCGCTCGAGTCGCTCGTGGCCGATGGGCCGCGCTGGCAGTACCGCCAGGAGCCCGACACGGGCGAGTACGTACCGGAACCCGAGACGCGGGCCTGGCCGGCGCTGCCGGTCGGGCTATCCAGCGCAGCCGTCAGTCGAGGAGGAGAGAGCTCGTGACCGTCCCCCGCGCCATGACCCACCGAGAGAGGCTCGACGCCCTGCTCGCCGGCAGACCGACCGACCGGCTCACCTACAGCTTCTGGCACCACTTCCCGGATCGGGACGCGACGCCCGAAGGATTGGCCGCCGCG
>JBJKRK010000104.1:0-3112 GCA_046704705.1 Candidatus Limnocylindrales bacterium
CCTGCACGTGGTGGCTGGCGGCGAAAGGGACGCGCACCCCGGGCAGCTCCGCCAGGCGCTGCATCGCGTAGCGCGTGCGCGCCAGCATCGATTCGCCCAGCTCACGCATCCCCTGCGGTCCCAGCAGCGCGAGGTACACGCCCGCCGTGATCCCCCACAGCGCGGCCGCCGTGCCGACCCATTCCTTGCCCTCCTCGCGGAGCGCGAAGGAGGTCCGCTCGTACGCCACGTCGCCGAAGCCGTACTCGCCTTCCACGCTCGTGGGGGCGATGCCGAAGAGCCGCGAGGGATACTCCATGACGATGCGCGGGTCGTCGGCGGAGGCGATGAAGCCGCCGTGGCCGCCGCCATAGTGCTGGTGCATCCCGAGGGACTGGATGTCCCCGCAGCTGATGTCGGCGCCGGCGGAGGCAGGCGGCGCGAGCACGCCGAGCGTGGCAGGGTCGACCGAGACGACCGCGAGCGCGCCCGCCCCATGCGCGGCGGCGACGATGGCGGCAAGCTCGGTCTCGACGACGCCCAGGTAGTTCGGCTGCTCGACGTACACCGCCGCGACGTCGTCGGCGAGGAGCGCGCCGAGGCGCGCACGGTCGAGCTCGCCCGTGGCAGGGTCGAACGGGAGGGGCTCGATCTCGAGGTCGGGCCGACAGTAGTCCACGATCTTCGAGCGTTTGTCGCGCCCGATCGCGTCGGTTACGAGGAGGCGCCGGCGCCCGGTGACGCGGGCGGCCATGCGCAGGGCGGTCGCGGCGGCCTGGAAGCCGTCGTACACGGGAACGCTCACGACGTCGGTCTCGAGCAGTTCGCCCAACATCGAGCAGTACTCGAAGAGGGCCTGGAAGCGGCCGTGGTCCTCGTACGGCTCGCCCGCGTACGCGGTGAGGAACTCGGCCCGGCCGTTGATCTCGTCGCACACCGCGGGCACGTGGTGCTCGTAGCAGCCGGCGCCCAGGAAGCTCAGCAGCTCGCGGGTCGAGATGTTCCGGTTGAGGATGCCCTCGACGTGGCGGACGAGGTCCGCCTCGGCCGCCAGCGCGGGCGGCAGGTCGAGCGGCCGGCGCAGCCGCAGGCGCTCGGGGATCGTCGCGTACAGCTCGTCCACGCCGGACGCGCCGATCGCCGCGAGCATCGCGTCGCGCACCTCGGGAACCGCGTTGGGGACGTACGGGTGCGGCGAGCGCGGTGCGCTCTCGTTCATCGGTCCTCCTCCCGGTCTCGCAGCCCGGTCCACGCGGGCCGGGCGGACGTCGTGTTGCGCGAAGTCATGGCCGGCCCGTCCGGCCACCCGGCGGCTTCCCTGCCCCCGCCGGCCGCTCGGGGCCAGGTGCCACCGCGCGGCCCGGCGGGTACATCCAGTCGCGGCTGGCCAGGCCCCCCGCCAGCTCGCCGCCATCGATCGGGATGGCCGCGCCGGTGAAGTAGCGGCCCTCGTCGGAGGCGAGGAAGGCGAAGAGCGCGGCGATCTCCTCGGGGTCGGCGTGGCGCCCGAGCGGGATCTTCGCGTTCGTCGCGTCGAGCATCGCGGGGGTGTACTCGGCCTGCTGCATCGGCGTCATGACGTACCCCGGACACACCGCGTTCACGCGGATGCGGGGCGCGAGCTCGAGCGCCATCGAGCGCATCAGCAGCAGCACGCCCGCCTTCGACGCGTTGTAGTCGGCGTAGAAAGGGTGACCGACCAGCCCGTTCGTCGAGGCGGTCATCAGGATGACCCCGCCGCCCGACGCGCTCATCCGCCGGGCCGCTGCCTGCGCGCAGTGGAAGACACCGTCCAGGTTCACCGCCATGACGTGCCGCCACTCGTCCGGCGTGATGTCGAGGAACGAGTGGCGGATGCTGATGCCGGCGTTCGCGACCAGGACATCCAGTGGGCCGAGGATCGCATCGAGCTCCGCGAACGCGCGCGTGACCTGGTCCGCGTCGGCCACGTCGCAGCGCACCGCGCCGGCGAGCCCGGGCAACCTGTCGCGCGCCGAAGCGAGCGCCCCGGAATCGACGTCGAGGATCGCCACGCGCGACCCTTCGGCCAGGAAGCGCGCCGCGGTCGCGAGCCCGATTCCACTGCCGCCGCCGGTGACGACGACGCTGCGGCCGGCAAGCCCACGATCACGCGCCGGATTCGCCATGTGTCCGCCCCTGAAGTCCAGCATCTCGATCCGGACCTTCGCGTGAGATCGCGCGGATCAGACACCCGTCCGACCTCAGGTCCGTGAACTGGTCGATTATCCCCGGCCGGGGAGCGGCCGGGTGGCGGATCCAGACAGGCCGGGAGACGTGCCGGCGCGGCCGCTGTGCCGGAGGTGGCGCGGCCGCTGTGCCGGAGGTGGCGCGGCGCTGTGCCGGAGGTGGAAGGATCGAGCAGGGGCGAGGAGACGCGCGGCGAGAGACCTGCGGCGAGAGACCTGCGTCGAGCGACCTGCGGCGAGAGACCTGCGGGGACGGGTCCACGCTGCGCACCTGCAACGGGGTGCACGCGTTCTCACCTGCGCCATGTGAACATCATGGCCACAACTCCGACCCGGCACCGGGCAGACGTGCAGACCCGCCGACCGCGGGCGCGGCTTCCGCCACCTCGGTGCGGAAGTGCGCCACGAGATCACCGAGCCGGCCGGCAATGCGGGCAAGCGAGTCCGCCTCCGCCGCCACCTCTTGAGCCTGCGCCGACACCTCCTGCGTCGTGGCGGACACCTCCTCAGCGGCGGCCGAACTCTCCTCGGACACCGCGGCGACCGACTCGACCGAGGAGGAGAGGCGGGCTGCGAACTCGGTGAGTCGCGCGGCCCCTGACTTCGATGTCTCGGCGAGCGCAGCGATCTTCTCCACGGCCGAGGCCGCGGCGCCGGCCCTGGCGGTGATCGCCGCGACCGAGCTCTCGATCCGACGGGCCGCGCCGCCGAGGACGCCGACGGAGCGGCTCATCGCCTCGAGCGCCTCGCGCGAGCGGGCGGCTCGTGCCGTCCCCTCCTGGACGTCGGCGGCGCCACGCCGGATCGCGTCGACGACCTCCGCGGTGTTGCCCTGGACCTCGCCGAACAGCCCTTCGATCTGGCCTGCCGCGCGGCCGGCCCGCTCCGCCAGCGCGCGCACTTCCTCGGCCACGACGGGAAAGCAG
>JBJKRK010000105.1:0-5095 GCA_046704705.1 Candidatus Limnocylindrales bacterium
GCACTGACGACCACATTGAGGCCGGGCCTTCGGGTCCGGCCTCATGGCCTCCACGGCGAGACGCTTCAGGGTCTCCGCGACCCCATGGAGGGCGGACTACACTCAGGAGCATGTAGCCGTCGGTCCAGCGCGCTGCCGGTCCGTACCCGGCCGGCGCGCATCTCGCGTCCCGGAGGTCAGAACCTCATGCCTGACGCCGCTCCCACCCCGCGTCCCGGTTTTCGCATGGAGCGCGACCCTCTCGGGTGGCTCGAGGTCCCCGAGGACGCCTACTACGGCGTCCAGGCGGCGCGCGCGATCGCCAACTTCCCGATCAGCGGCATGCGACCGAATCCCGCCCTGGTGCGCGCCGCCGTCCAGGTGAAGAAGGCCGCCGCACGGGCCAACCGCGCCACCGGCCGGCTCCCTCAACCGATGTTCGAGGCAATCGTCCGGGCCGCCGACGAGGTGCTCGGTCTGGCGCCCGACAGCGACACCCCGGAGGGGCGCGCGCTGCAGGCGCGCCTGATCGACAACTTCCGGGTCGATCCCTTCCAAGCCGGTGCCGGCGTCAGCCACAACATGAACACGAACGAGGTGCTGGCGAACCGCGCGATCGAGATCCTGTACGCGCGCGGCATCGGCAGCGGAAAGCGCGGCGACTACAGCGTGGTCAACCCGAACGACCACGTGAACATGGCGCAGTCGACGAACGACGTCTTCCCGACCTCCATGCGGGTGGCGACGCTCGACCTGGTGCGCGACTTCCTGCCGGCGCTGGACGAGCTGAGCGGCGCGTTCGCCGCCAAGGGGATCGAGTTCGACCACGTCCTGAAGTCGGGCCGCACGCACATGCAGGACGCCGTGCCGATCCGGCTGGGTCAGGAGTTCGCGGCCTACGCGCTGACCATACGTCGCGCGCGGGCCCGGCTGGTCGCCGCCGCCGACGAGATCAACGAGCAGAACATCGGAGCCACGGCCGTGGGCACCGGTCTCAACGCCGAGCCCGAATACATCAAGCTCGTCATCGGCTTCCTGGCCGAGCAGACCGGGCACGAACTCCGCACCGCCGAGCACCTGGTGCAGTCGACCCACTCGATGGGCCCGATGCTCGCCGTCTCGGCGGCGCTGCGCAGCCTGGCCGTCGACCTGCTGAAGATCATGGAGGACCTGCTCCTGATGTCGTCCGGGCCGCGCACCGGCTTCGGCGAGATCCGCCTCCCGGCCCGCCAGCCCGGCTCGTCGATCATGCCCGGCAAGGTGAACCCGGTCATGGTCGAGAACCTCTCGATGATCTGCTTCCACGTCATCGGCAACGACACGGCGGTGGCCTGGGCAGCCTCGCGCGGCCAGCTCGAGCTGAACGTGATGATGCCGATCATCGCGCACGACACGCTCGAGGCGCTCACGATCCTGACGACCGGCTGCCGGCAGTTCGCCCGGGAATGCGTGGCCGGAATCGAGGCCGATGTCGAGCACTGCGCCGACCTGCTCGAAAAGTCCAGCGCCATGGCGACGCCGCTCTCGCCGTACATCGGGTACCGCCTGGCGGCCGACATCGCGAAGGAGGCGGTCCGCACCGGCAAGACGATCCGCGCGCTCGTGCTCGAGAAGGGCGTCTTCACGAAGGAGGAACTCGACCAGATCCTCGATCCGTTCGAGCTGACCGAACCCGGGGTCGCGGGCGGCTTCCGCTTCACGCCGAAGATGCCGGAAGGCTACGAGTCGCCGACGGGGCCCGCCGGCGCTGGAGGGTAGCCGGGACGGTCGTCTCAGCCGACGGGGTCGGGAACGAACGCATCCGCTACGGCCGCATCGGGGTGCCGGACGCAACGCTTCATGGGGCTGGACTAGACTGCCGCTATGCCCGAACGTGATCCACGCACCGCCGCCGCGGCGCCGGGCGTGACGCAGAACGGTGACTCGACCGACAGCGACTCCGGCGAGATGGCTGCCGTTGTCGGGTCGGCTGTCGGGTCGGCCCGGGGCGTGAGCGGGGACGGTCGGTCCCCCGGGTCCGGCGCTGCCGCCGAGGCTGCCGCGGGCGAGGTCGACGCGCGGCGCTACCGGGAGATCCTGGGTCGGTTCGCCACGGGCGTGACCATCGTGACGACGGTCGACGACGGCCCCGACGGGCCCGCACCGATCGGCACGACCGTGAACGCGTTCAGCTCGGTCTCGCTCGACCCCCCGCTGGTCCTGGTCTGTGTGGGTCGCGAGCGCTCCATCCACCCGGTGCTGCGGCGGACGCACCGCTGGGTGATCAACATCCTCGGCGAGGAAGGGCAGCGCCTGTCCGACTGCTTTGCCGGCGCGCCCTCGGCGCTTCCGCGGTCGGCGTTCTGCGGTGCGGAGTACCGGCAGGGCATCACCGGGGCCCCGATCCTGAACGATGCGATCGCCTACCTCGAGTGCGAGCTGCAGCAGGAAGTCGACGCGGGCGACCACACCGTCTTCATCGGTCGCGTCGTGGGCACCGGGTCGGTGCCACATCACGAGCTGCCGCTCCTGTACTACCGGGGGCGTTACCTGCGCATCGAGCACGCGGCGACCGCCGATCTCCTCGGCAAGCCCGACGTCTGAGGCTGTCGCGGCCATGCAGCACGCCTGAGGTACGACTTCCGCCGCCATACCGCACGTCTGAGGTACGACTTCCGCCGCCATGCCGCATGTTCACGCGAACGGGATCGAGATCCACTACACGGCGGAGGGCTCCGGGCCGCCGCTGATCATGCTGCACGGCGCCACCTCGTCCGCATTGGAGGACTGGTCGGCGCAGCGGCCGCTCTTCCGCCAGCGCTTCCGCCTGTACCTGGTCGACGCGCGGGGTCACGCGGGCACCCGCTGGGATGCCACGCAGGGCGTCACCTCGTCGGTGATGGTCGACGACCTCCTGGCCTTCGCCGACGCCATGAACCTCGCCACGTTCCACCTGGCCGGCTTCAGCATGGGCGGCCTGACCGCGCTCTGGTTCGCGGTGCACCATGCCGAGCGGCTGCGCACGCTGCTGGCAGTCGGGGTCGGCATCGAACACGAGCCGCGGACGAGCGTCGTGCGCCGGCTCATGGATCCGGATCGCATCGAGCGGGAAGAGCCGTCGTGGGCGGCGCAGCTCGAACGCCGGCACGCGCCGGTCCAGGGACCCGGCGCCTGGCGCGCGCTGCTCGCGGCCATCGCCCGAGAGACCGCGACGCAAGCGCTGCTCACACCGGCCGATCTGCGCGCGGTGCAGGTTCCCACGATGCTCGTGTTCGGCGACCGGGACGTGTTCGTGCCACCCGACCAGGCGGTGCGGCTGTTTCGCCAGCTCCCGTCCGCGAGCCTGTTCATGGTTCCCGACTGCGGGCACCACGTTCCGGCGAGCCGCCCGGGCATCTTCAATCAAGCCGCGGCCGACTTCTACCGCTCGACCGCGGAAGAAGCTGCCCGACGCGCCGAGGTCGGACCCGAGGGTCTGCTCCGGGCGACTCCGCATCGACCGGCCCGGATCGTGCGTCCGCCGCACCGGTCGGTGCTCGAGCTGCCCGACACGCAGGAGATGGCCGAGGCGGCGGCCGGCGCGCAGGCGGCGGAACGCATCGAGGACAGCGAGGAAGAGAAGATCGCGTTCGGCGAATAGCGTGCGCGCCCGCTGGCGTCACGGGACGGCCAGTTCAGGTGTTGCATGACAGGTTGCACAGACATGCGGAGGCTCGACCATGCGTGACCAGGCCCCGGCGGCAGCACACTCGGCGGGTGCGGAACCCGAACGGCGCATCCGGCGGGAGATGCCGGCGCTGCGCCCCGCGGGCGGAACCACCATCGACGGCGTCGCGCTGCTCGCGATCGACCGGCCCGCTGTGCGCAACGCGCTGGACGCGGCCACCATCGAGGAGCTCGTGACCGCGCTCCACGAGCTCGACCTCGACCCCGACTGCCGCTGCATCGTGCTCACCGGAGCCGGCGACCGCGCCTTCGCGGCCGGGGCGGACATCCGCGAGATGGCCTCCGAGACGCCGGTGTCGCTCACGCGCTCCGACCGCTTCGGACGGTGGGACGAGATCGCGCGGGTGCGGACGCCGATCGTCGCCGCCGTGCGCGGGTATGCGCTGGGAGGCGGGTGCGAGCTTGCCATGGCCTGCGACATGATCGTCGCGGCCGAGGACGCCGTGTTCGGGCAGCCCGAGATCAAGCTGGGGATCATCCCGGGCGCCGGCGGCACGCAGCGGCTGGCGCGGGCGGTCGGCAAGGCGCTGGCCATGGAGCTGGTCCTCACCGGTCGCAACCTGCCCGCTCGCGAGGCGGCGGCGCACGGCCTGGTGAGCCAGCTCGTCCCGCCGGAGGGGACGCTCGAAGCGGCGCTGAACCTCGCCGAACGCATCGCGGCGATGCCGCCGCTGGCCGTCATGGCGGCGAAGGAGGCGGTCAACCGGGCGCAGGAGCTGCCGCTCGCGCAGGGCGTGGCCGCCGAGCGCCGGCTCTTCTACTCGCTGTTCGCGACGGATGATCAGAAGGAGGGGATGCAGGCCTTCCTGGAGAAGCGGCAGGCGCGCTGGCAGGGGCGCTGAGCGCAGACGCGTTGCGGGACGGGGCTGATCGGCCGGCGCGCTGGCAGGGGCGCTGAGCACCCCCGGCACCTGCCTACAATCGAACCGCGTCGCCGTCGTACTCCGCGGCGCGCGTCGCGCAGCAAGGAGCCTGTACGTCATGCCCCGCGACCTGCATCGCCCGCTCCGCGACACGTGGATCGTCAGCGCCGTGCGCACCCCCATCGGTCGCTACGGCGGTGCGCTCAGGGACATCCGCCCCGACGATCTCGCCGCGCTCGTGGTGCGGGCCGCCGTCAACCGGGTGAGCCTGGACCCTGCGCTCGTCGACGACGTGATCATGGGCTGCTCGAACCAGGCCGGCGAGGACAACCGGAACGTGGCGCGGATGGCCCTGCTCCTGGCCGGGCTGCCGGTCGAGGTCGCCGGCCTGACGGTCAACCGGCTCTGCGGATCGGGACTGCAGGCGATCAACACGGCGGCGCAGACCATCGCGTACGGCGACGCCGACGTGATCGTGGCGGGCGGGGTCGAGAGCATGACCCGCTCCCCGTACGTCCTGGGCAAGGCGGCGGCGCCTTTCGAGCGCG
>JBJKRK010000106.1:0-4539 GCA_046704705.1 Candidatus Limnocylindrales bacterium
CTGTCGGCTGCTGGCTCGAGAGCCGGGATGCTTTGGCTAGAGGGCTCGCTCGAGGCGCTTCAGACACTGGATCAGTTGGCCGGGCGCGAAGCCGCCGCTGCCCTTCACTCCGCACCCATCCCAGAGCCGGAAGAGCCGCGCTTCACGCGGATTGGCCTCGCGGCTGCCACCGACCCCCGATGCACAGCTGCCCGCGGTGACAAGGATGTCGACCCCGTCGCCCTTCGCTGTCACGCGAACGCAGACGGACTCGCCGTCGTGGCGGAGGCCCTCGACCCTGCGCGCGATCCAGCCCTCGTCGATACCATCACGCTGCTCGCCGTTGATCCAGACGCTAGTCATCTCTGCTCCTACTCCCCCATGCTTCTTTGCAGGATGAGCAGGCGCCGTGACAGCTTCTGTGGCACGAGAGGCCAGTTCTGCGTGAGTCCGAGGCGAGCGCCGGCGGCGTCGACCCGTTGAGGGTCGTCACCGCGTCCACCGCAGCTCGAGTGGGCTCCATGCCCCGCACGCGGTCGCATCGAGCAGCGGGTCGAGGAACGGCTGCACGAGGGCCAGGGCCCCATCGAGCGTGCGGGCGACGGGCAGGAGCGAGCGCCCTGCCTCTGCGCCGTACCCCGGCTCCCACAGGGTTCGATCCGGCACCGTGAAACGGTCCGGCAGCCGAAGTCCTCGGCGGGACGCCTCCGAGCGGAGCGCGGCCGCCTGCGCCTGGGCCTCGACTGGCGTCGAGACGACGATCGCGACCACGTCGACGAGGTCCTTGTAGCGGGTGGATGGAAGCTCCATCGGACCGTGCCGCTCGAGGATTGCGCAGACCTTGTCGGCAATGTGATCGACGAGCGGATACGCCTGGTACCCGTGCTGCTCGACGTCGGGCATGACGACTCGCGCGAGGGGAGGCACCGCGTCGGGCTGGCCGGTCATTCGCAGTTCGGCGCCGACGAGGTCGACGTGGAAAGACGCCCATGGGCTCGCCCCGACGAACGCCGTGACGGGCAGCCGGACGCCGCTCGCTGCGTCGCCAATCGGATGCGGCGGACCGATCTCGAAGCGGAACCAGTCGCCGATGTCGCGACCAGCCGCCTCTCGGAGATCCGCCTCAGCCTTGTCGAAGGCCGACGCGCGATACAGATCGACATCGATCGTTGCGCGCACCCCGATGTCGCGCGCCAGCAGCGCGGTCGCGCCCTTGACGATCCAGTGCTCATCGACGAGGTACAGCCGCTCGAGCAGTCGGTCGTACGCCATCTGGCGCTGCAGCTGGACGAGCGTCCAGCGGCCCGCCGCGGCCCGCGACCTGAGCCTGTCCGTGAGGGCCCGGCGGAAGGCGGCAGGGCTCCCGTACGAACTGCCGCTGGTCATGCCGATCGAGGTGGTGCGGCGGCTGCACGCGAGGGATCGCTCGCCTTCGTAGTGGCTCGCGCGATGTGATCACGAGCCTCTTGCATCCAGCGCGGCTGTTCCGGGTCGCCGACCAGGTCGAGCAACCAGCGGAGGAGCGCAAGCCCGTCGCCACGGCGCAGGCCGTACCGCGCGGCATAGGGTGCCAGTTCGTCAGCGAAGGTGCCGGGATAGTCGTAGATCGCGCGGATCGCTCCCACAACGATGCGGGCCACGGCCTCGGTGTCTTCGCGGTCGTCGAGCAGGTCAGCGGCGATCCGCGAAGGTCGCGTGACAGGGAGCCCATGCAGCGTGAGCCATTCTCCCGACTCGAGCCGCCGCTGATGCAGTCGGACATCGGGGCGGCGAGACTGCCGTCGCGATGGCCGGGTGAACTCGTGGCGGTCGGCCGGCAGGTCCCCGAGGCCGTAGAGGGCCGCGGCGGAGCGATGCGAGACCACGCCCTGCTCCGCGGTTCGCTCCCAGGCCGGGACCGCCGGAGCAAGCTGCAGCCAGGCCGCCCGGAGCTCTGCGTGGTCGGGCATTGGCGCCCCCCGCAGGTGGTACACGCCCGTGGCCAGGCGATCGAGCACGCCCTCGGACGCAAGGCGCTGAAGGGTCGCGCGCGAAACGCCAGCGAGCTCCGCCTGCTGGCGCGTGACGAGGCCCCACTGGTCTTCCGCGAGTCCGGACAGACGGCCAAGTGTTGAGTAGCGCGCCATTGCTGCTGCATGGTAGCGCAAACGTGAGTCACATCGCAGTGGATGGCTGATGCTCTATCTGCAAAGTGGCTCCTCCATCAGCCATCCCGCAACAGTTGGCGCAGATATCGCCGTGCTGGCGCGGGTCTCTTCCGAGCTCCCACCAACCCGCGAGATGACCCGAATCCTGCGGGCCTCGGGACGGCAAAGGCGTACATCAACGAGCATGCCAGTCGTAGTGCTGGCGCTCTCGCTGTCGCAGAGAGCTAAGGTCTGCGCGACACACGTCACAGGGAGAGCCCCCGGCTCACCCACGATGACGCCGGTTTGTCGGGTCGAGCCCTCTCGCCCCGACCACACCGCAAGTCACCACACTCCCCCAGCGCCCATGCCTCGGGGCGCCAGAGAGACGTCCATGTCTTCCTCACCAAACGACCGTGGCGTGTCGCTCTTGACGCCCGTCTCACGGGTGATACAATCGGGGACATGGAGACCGTGACGATCAGGGACCTGAGGAATCGCGGTGGCGAAGTGGTCGATCGCGTGGAGGCCGGCCTCCACGTGACCGTCACGCGCGATGGCCGTCCGGTGGCGGAACTGCGGCCGGTGCGTCCCCGCGGCCTGCACGCGGCCGCTCTCGTGGAACGATGGCGTCGGCTGCCGCCGCTCGATCCAGGAGCGTTGCGCAGGGACATCGACGCGCTCATCGACAACGAGCTGTGAGTGATCCGGAGGGCCTGCTCGACACGAGCACCCTGCTCCTGCTGCCGCGCCTTGCCGATCCCTCTGTGCTCCCCGATGTCCCCCTGATCTCGGCGATCACCCTGGCGGAACTCTCCGTCGGCCCGCTCGTGACGGACGACGAGGTCGAACGTGCCCGCCGCCTGGCGCACGTCCAGCAGGCGGAGGCCGACTTCGACCCCATTCCGTTCGACGCGGCAGGTGCCCGCGCATTCGGGCAGGTCGCCGCCTCACTGCGCCGATCCGGTCGCAAGCGGGCTGCGCGCGCGTTCGATGCGCTGATCGCGGCGACCGCGATCGCGAGCGGGCTGCCCCTCTACACCTGCAACCCGGCCGACTTCGTGGACATCGACGGCCTGACGGTCAAATCAGTCCCGGTGCCCGAGGCCCCGCAGTAGCCGCTCAAGGTCCAGCGGCCATGCCTGTTTGTCGGGTCGGGCCCTCTCGCCTCGACCACACCGGAAAGCGCTGCACCACGCCAGGCACACCCGCGATCGCGGCGGACAGGGTCGGCCGCTGCGTGTTGACCTGGCACCATCGAGCCGCTCTCGGCGCTCACCCATTGCGTAGCACGTCTGTGCTGCGCTGGTGCGACCCCGGCAGCGCCTGCACGATCAGCCGGAAGCCACCCTTGCCGAGCTCGCCGCCGCCTACGCCCTCGGCCTCGCTCGGAATCATCCGTACGTGGATGGCAACAAGCGCATCGCCCTCGTGGTGATGGTCGCCTTCCTGGAGCGCAGCGGCGTCGAGATGACGGCGACGGACGCAGAGGCGGTGACGGTGATGCTCCGGGATGACCGCCGCGAAGCCGTACGCGATGGCGTTCTCTGCGAGCCGGAGCGTGGCCTCCCTGAAACCCAGGACCTCGATCCGCTCGAACAACGCTTCGACCAGCATCCTGCGTCCCGGGCGCCATCTGCCTTTCGCCACGTCTCCGGCAACTCGCGCAGGTGCGCACCGCGACAGCTGCGGGCACGCCCTGGGCCTCACCGGGCGACCGCGTCCTCATCGATCCCCACGACCGCCAAGAGATGATCCGCCCGAAGCGGCAGTGAACGAGCCGCCCAACTGATGCCATCGGCCCGCCACACGGCGGGCATTTTCATGCCCGTCGCGGCTGCCCGGCGGCGGGGCGCCTTCAGCGGCGAGGAACTGCCTGAAATCGCCTTCCTGCTCGCCGTCCCACTTGTCCTCATGCGGCCCCGTGAACGAAAGGCCCAGCTGCGAAAGGCAGCAGCCCTGCCCGGTGCCTGGCGGGGAAACGGCTCAGTCGTCCGGAAATGGGTGCGCCGGCGAGCGCACAGACGCGGTTTGGCGCCTGACTTCCGACGCGGCGGGCTACGGGCCCTGGATGCTCGTGCTTCTCGCGCACGGGTTGCCCCGACGCTGAAGATCCGCACACCGCCCGGCACAAACGGTGCGGTCGCTCAGTCGCCGCGCATCCAGATCCCGAACACGATCAACCGGCGGTAACCGAGGTGCTCGTTGAGCGCGAGCATGTCGGCGTTCGTCGTGTCGTTGTCGGTGAAGACGACCGTGACGCCGTGCGAAGCCAGCCAGTCGATCGTCGCGAGCTTCACGAGCCGGGCCAGCCCGCGGTGGCGGTGACCCGGCACCGTTCCCGTCATGCCGTGACCGGCGCGGCCCCCGGGCGCATCGACGAAGACCCACGTGAATGCGACCGGCTGGTCGCCGGCGAGCACCGCGAAGCTCG
>JBJKRK010000107.1:0-5621 GCA_046704705.1 Candidatus Limnocylindrales bacterium
ACCTCGACCTCCGCGCCCACGGGCTGCGGCTGGTACAGCCCGAGGCGCGCGTCTTCGCGCCGCAGCCCGACGGACGGGCGATCACGCTGTGGGGCGATCCGGAGCGAACGGCGGCCGAGCTGCGCGATCGTTCGGCCCACGATGCAGCCGCGTATCCGCGGCTCGACGGGGAGCTCCGGCGCCTCGGGGCCCTGATGGCGCGCCTGGCTGCGGTGACGCCGCCGGCCCTGGCGGCGCCCGGTCTGGACGACGTGCGATCGGGCCTGCAGCTCGCCCGTGCGATGCAGGCGCTCGGACGGAAGGACGCCCGGGTGGCGCTCCGGGTGCTGCCGATGGCCGTTGCGGACTACCTGGGGGAGTGGCTGGAGACGGACGCGCTGATTGCGACGATCGCGGCGCGCGGCATCCAGCACGCGTCCCTGGGTCCCAGGTCGCCCGGCACGACGGCGGTCCTGCTCGCGCAGGCGGGAGCGCTCGGCGGTGCGGCCGGGGAAACGGTCGTGGCCATCGGCGGACCGGGTGCCCTCGCGGACGCGCTCGCCTCAGCCGCGCAGAGCCTGGGCGCCGAGGTGCGGACCGGTGCCCGCGTGCGGCGCGTCCTCGTTGCCGACGAGCGCGTGGACGGCGTCGAGCTGGAAAGCGGGGAAGAGCTGCACGCGCCCGTCGTGGCGGCAGGGATCGATCCGAAGCGCCTGCTGCTGGAGCTGCTGGATCCGGCACTGCTCGGACCGCAGCTCAGCTGGCGGGTGGGGACCCTGCGCATGCAGGGGGTGACGGCGAAGGTCAACCTGGTGCTGGACGGGCTGCCCGTCTTCCGTGGTGCGGACGGCGAGCGCGAGGGGCGCCGGCTGCGGGGAAGGATCGTGGTGGCGGGCGGTGTCGACGGCATCGAGCGAGCCTTCGATGCGGCCAAGTACGGGCGCGTGTCGGACGTGCCCGTACTGGAGGCGACCATCCCGACGCTCCTGGATCCCGGGCTCGCGCCGGCAGGAACACACGTGATGAGTGTCGTCGCGCAGTACGCGCCAGCTTCACTGCGGGAGGGCGCATGGGACGGTACCGCCCGCGACGCGCTCGCCGACACCGTGCTCCGGACGCTCGAGGCGTCCGCGCCCGGCCTCACCGCACGCGTCCAGGCCCGCGAGGTCGTGACCCCGCTGGATCTCGAGCGCGAGTACGGGATGACGGGCGGTCATCCCCTGCACGGTGAGCCGGGCCTCGACCAGTTCTTCGCCTGGCGGCCACTGCTCGGGCATGCACGCTATCGCATGCCGGTGGAGGGGCTGTACCTGTGCGCCTCGGGCGCACATCCGGGCGGCGGTGTGACGGGGATGCCCGGCGCGAACGCGGCCCGCGAGATCCTGTTGGATCGATCTCGAGGAAGCGCGCGCTCGCGCCGGAACTGAAGCCGGGAACTGAAACCGGGAGCTCAAGGGTTCGATCAGCGGGGCAGCTGCCCGTGAACCCTGCTGACCCGCTGTGGCGGGTCGCGCCTCAGTCGGCGACCTCACGCATGAGGAGGACGGGCTGCGGCGGCGCCGCCTGCTCGGCCGAGTAGTAGAGGCCCTTGTCGGAGAGATCCACTCCCAGGGCCCGCCAGCCGTCCCGGCCCAGCTCGTTCAAGCGATCCACCAGCTCGGCCAGGTGCTCCTCCGGGTGACCCGTGAAGGGGATGCGCTCCACGCGGTACTCGATCCGCGTGCCGCGAGCGGTCTCCGTCCCTGCCGGCTGCGTTGTCGTTGTGGCCATGTCTGCACCTCTCGATCTGTTCGTCGACGTACTGCGCCCGTTGTCGCGGTGGCGCGTTGAACGTGCCGCTGATGTGGGACGCTTTCGACGCATCGCCGTTGGTGGCGATGCGTTCAGAATGCGGCCATGAGTCCGCCGGGTCAGTGATCCGGGTCACCGACGGGCGGATCCGATCACCGACGGGCGGATCCGATCACCGCCGGGCCGTCCGGGAGTTCGGCCGCCAGGCCTTTGCCGGTTCGAGGTCGCCCGGCCTTCGCCCGCACGGCATTGTCCGGGAGTTCGGCCACCGGGCCTTTGCCGGTTCGAGCCAGCCCGGCCTTGCCGGCGAAGCGCAGGGGGACCGCGGTGCCGGTCACGCAGCATCGGACGTAGAATCCGTGCATCACGAGGCGCTGCGGTGCGCGCAACTTCTGCTCGGGGGAAGTCCACGTCAGGCCTGGAGGCCGACAACGAGCGTCCGGGGAGCTTCCTGTCCGAACTCTCCGAAACCGCTCGCGGCCGATTGCTGGCCGGGGCCATCCGGAGCAACGTCGCCGCCGGCGGGATGGTGTACGAGGGAGACGCGCCGCCGCGGGTCATCGTGGTGGAGCGTGGGCTCCTCCGCGTGTTCCTCAGCGCCCTGGACGGGCGGCAGGTCACCGCGCGCTACATTCGTCGGGGTGACGTGGCGGGACTCCCGCTCGTCGTGGGTGGCCCGGCGCCGATAGGCATCCAGGCCATGACGGGCGCGCTGGTTGCGTCGCTGCGAGTGGACGCCTTGCGGGCCATGCTGGCGACGGACCCGACCGTCGCGCGCGCCTGCGCGAAGGAGCTGGCCCGACAGCTCTACGAGACGTTCGACGAGCTTTCCGGGCAGGCGTTCCTTTCGGTTCGCCAGCGCATCGCGTTTCACTTGCTGAACATGACCGACCCGACTCGCAGGCCCCCCCTGCTGGTGCACGCCGCCCACGGCGAGCTGGCAGACGCGGTCGCCACCACCAGGGAGGCCGTGACGCGCAACCTGCATCGGCTGCGCGACGACGGCCTGGTGGCGCTGTCACGCGACGAGATCGAGCTCCTCGATCCCATCGGCCTGGCGCGCGAGGCGCACCGGCCGGTGGGGCGGGGGTTCGCGCGCCGCTACCGGAGGCGCAACGGCGGCGCGCCGGGATCCTGAGCCATACACAGAGGCTGTCAGCGAACCCCACGCGGCGGCCGACACGTGAGCCGCTCAGTGCTGCGGCCAGCGCTCCTCGAAGACCGTCTCGGCGCGCGGCAGGCGCGCCTTGCCCGGCTCCGACTTGGGCCGCAGCGCGGCTTCCGTCGGGTGGCCGAGCGCCACGATCGTGCGGACGAAGCGGTCCGACGGCAGGCCCAGGACCTCGCGAACGGCGTCCCGCGCCTCTGGCTGGAACCAGGCGATGCCGCCGCCCAGGCCCTGCAGCGACGCTCCGATCAGGATCCGTTCCGCGGCCCGACCCTCATCGAACGCCCGGGAGACGGCTCGCTCCTCGGGCAGCACGATGGCGATCGCCGCTGGCGCGGTGCCCAGCGCTCGCGTGTACGGCGCACCGATTTCGCCCAGGCGGCGCACCGTCGCGCTGCTGCGGACGACGATGAACCGCCAGGGCTGCTCGTTCTGGCTGCTGCCCGACCAGCGGGCCACGTCGGCCAGCGCCTCGAGCGCCGCATCCTCGACGGGCTCGGCCGTGAACTCCCTGAACTGGCGCACGCGGAGGAGCGGGTGGACCGCTGCCGCCGGTGCCGACATCGCGCTGCTCATCGAACCACCTGCGGGTCTGACGTACAGGTTTCGTTGCTCATGCCACGACCGTACCACCTCGCGCCCGGCAGCTCCGGCGCGGCAGCTCCGGCGCGCTCGCGCCCGGCAGATCCGGCGCGGAGCTCCGGCGCGGCAGCTCCGGCGCGTGGATCGGCGCGGCTATCCTGTGGCGGGACACGAAAGGAGCACGGCCCGATGAAGCTCGAAGGAATGCGCGTCGCGGTCCTCCTGGCCGAAGGGGTGGAGGACCTCGAGTACTGGGTGACGGTCATGCGGCTCCGCGAGGAGGGCGCGAAGGTCACCACGGTCGGCACGACGCTCGAGAAGGTGCGTGGCAAGAACGCGCTCGAGGCGAAGGCCGATGTCCTCGCCGCGGACGTCTCCGCGGATCAGTTCGACGGGCTGGTCATCCCGGGCGGCTGGGCGCCCGACAAGCTGCGCCGCTATCGCCCGATCATCGACCTCGTGCGCAAGATCAACGACGCCGGCAAGCCCGTGGGGATCATCTGCCACGGCGGGCTCGTGGCGATCTCGGCGGGCATCGTCTCGGGGAAGAACGCGGTCGGCTCGCTCGGCATCAAGGACGACCTCGAGAACGCCGGCGCATGCTGGGTCGACCAGCCGGCGTTCCGGGACGGCAATCAGGTGTGGGGGCGCGTTGTCGAGGACATCCCCGACTTCGAGCGCGAGCTCGTGGCGCTCTTCGCGGAGCACAACGCCGCGCGCAGCGGGGCGGGCGTCGCCGGCTGACGACTGCGCGAACCCGCGGGGTCGGACACGACCCGGGCCATCCGGACTCAAGCGTCCCCGGGCCATCCGGGCCCTAACGTCGCCCGGGCCATCCGGACTCAAGCGTCCCCGGGCCACCCGGGCCCGAGCGTCAAGGGCCCGGCGGTACCTCGGTGAGACGCCCGTCGTGCTCGGCGAAGTCCCAGACATCGATCGCCGGGGGCTCGATGCCAAGCGCCGTCAGCGCCGTGCAGATCTGACTGCGATGGTCGGATCCGTGGTGCAGCGCCTGCGCGAGCCGGATGCCGACCGGCGCGTGCGTTTCCGAGCCGTCGGGGCGCCGCCGCACCACGACCGCGTCGGGGTCCAGGTCGCGCCCGAGAAACGCCGACCAGGCCGTGCCGTCGGCCTCCATCAGTGCGCGCAGCTCGTTCGGTCCCAGGGCCTCCGCGTCGGTGTACGACACGGCGCCGTCCGTCAGCACGAACAGATACCCCGTATCCGATCCGACGAGGTGACGCAGCGTGTCGATGATCGGGCCGTACGTCCCCGGGGCCGAGGTCTCGAGTTGCTCCGGGGTGAGCCGGGCGCAGACATCGATCAGCCGGAGCGTGGCCCACACGTGATGCCCGAACGCATCCGCGAGCAACGGTCTGTGCATGGGCGGAATGTACCATCCGGCCGCCGCCACCCCCGACGCGGCCGCGTCGACCTCAAGGCTCCTCGGGCAGCTCCCAGCGCCAGGTGCGCAGGCGTTTCAGCAGCCGGCGGGCGGTCAGGTCGAGCTGCACCGGCGTGATCGCGATGCGCCGCGCGACGATCGCCGCGAAGTCCGTGCCCGGCTCGGCGAGGCCCGACGGGGGCTGGCCGCCGATCCAGTAGTAGGGCACCCCGCGAGGGTCGATCCGCTCGATCAGCGAGTCCTGGTACACGCGCTTGCCCAGCCGCGTGACCTCGAACCCCTCGCAGGCCTCGGGCGGCACGGCGGGCACGTTCACGTTGATCAGCTCGCCCGGCGAGAGGCCCTCCTGGAGGACGTTCACCGCGACCGCGTGCGCGGCGCGCGCGGCCAGCGTGAAGTCGGGGTGCTGGTAGTACTCCTGCGAGATCGCGAAGGCGGGGCAGTTGTTGATCACCGCCTCCATCGCCGCGCTGACCGTGCCGGAATACGTGATGTCGTCGCCCAGGTTGGCGCCGTAGTTGATGCCCGAGGCGACGAGGTCGAACGTGACGTCGAAGTAACCGAGGAACGCGAGGCTCACCGCGTCGGTCGGCGAGCCGTCGACGGACCAGGCCTTCGACCCGTCGGCGAGCGTCCGCTGGCGCACGCGGAGCGGGCGCATCAGCGTCTTCGTGTGGCCCACGGCCGACTGGTTCG
>JBJKRK010000108.1:0-9563 GCA_046704705.1 Candidatus Limnocylindrales bacterium
CCGCCGCTGCGGGCCGGCATGGCACGTCACGCCGCGCGTGCGGCGCCCGGACGGCGCATCGGCCGCGTCGCGTGCCGCGCGGGTCGCACTGCGCACCGGCAGCGCAATCCGGCCGCATCGCGCATGCTGAGCCGATCCGGCCAGGGCGGCAGCACGGGGAGGTCATGCATGCGCGCAGAGGAGATCCGCACGCTGTTCGAGTACAACACCGCGGCGAACCAGCGCATCCTCGCCGCAGCCGCGGCGCTTCCTCCGGAGGCGCTCGCCGAGCCCGCCGACGTGAGCCACGGCAGCCTGCTGGGAACACTGGCGCACGTGTTCGCCGCGGAGTGGACCTGGCGGATGCGCGCCGAGGAGGGCGTGTCGCCCTCCGCCCTGCCGGGCGCCGCCGACTTCCCGTCGCTTGCTGCGTTGCGCGACCGGCTCGACGCTGAAGATCGTGCCTGGGAGGCCTTCCTTGCGGGAGTCTCGGAGGACGATCTCGCCCGTGCCGTGCCCTACACGAACACGCGGGGTGCGCGCTTCGAGACGCCGTTCTGGCAGATCGCGCTCCACGTGGTCAACCACGGGACCCAGTTCCGCGCCGAGGCCGCGGTGCTTCTCACCCGCCACGGCGCTTCGCCCGGCGACCTCGACCTGATCGCCTACCTGCGGACGTCCGACGCCGTACGGGCGTCCACGTCGGCGACGACCGACGGATCCGCCCAGGGTTGACGCTCGAGGCGACTCCGGCGGGGTCCTGCGGCGCCGGAGAGCCGTGGCGCCCGAAGTCGCGAGCAGCCTCGGTCTCGCGTCGAAATCGATGGGCCAGAAGTCGCGGGCCGAGACCGAAGTCGATGGGCCCACCCGGGCGCGGCTCAACTACACTCCTCGCCACCGCATCCGACACCGCAGGGGAATCGGCGTTCAGGGAGGCCTCGATGACGACCGCGTCAGCGCCGCCGCTTGCTCAGCCGTCTGCCTTCGCCGTTTTCCGGCGGCGCAGCTTCAGCCTGCTGTGGGGCGGTCAGTTCATCTCGACGATCGGCGACGCGCTGCTGATCGCGGGCGCCGGCATCCTGATCTTCCAGCGCACGAACTCCGCGCTGAGCGTCGGCCTGATGGCGGCCGCGACGGTTGCGCCCGCGCTCGTCGTGGGTTTGGTCGCCGGCGTGGCGGTAGACCGCTTCGACCGGCGGCGGATCATGCTCATCGCGGATCTGCTCCGGGCGCTGCTCGTCGTCCTCATCCCGGTGCTGGTCCGCGTCGACCTGGTGTTCCTCTACCTGCTGGTGGCGGCCGCTGCTGCGGTCAGCGAGTTCTTCAACCCGGCGCTCGACGCGACCCTCCCTGAGATCGCGCCGGACGAGGAGCTCGGGGCGGCCAACTCGCTCATGGCGATCAGCTCCTTCGGTTCGACGGCGGTGGGCTTCGCTGCCGGCGGGCTCATCGCCGCCCTGGGGGACGTCGAGCTCGCGTTCGTGCTCGACGCGGTGAGCTTTGCGTTCTCCGCGCTGTGCACCTATCTCGCCACGATCCCGCGGATCCCCGTCAGCGGTGACACGTCGCTGCGAGCGGTGGGCACAAACCTGCGCGACGGCCTGCGCGTGCTGGTGCAGACCCCGATCCTGCGCTCGATGCTTCCCGTCGCGGTCGTCTACGCGGTCGCCTGCGTCGGGATCTGGAATGCCCTGCTGCTTCCCTTCTCGATCCGCGCGCTGCACGCGAGCACGTTCGAGTACGGCCTGCAGGAAGGCCTGACCTCGGTCGGGTTCGTCGTGGGGAGCCTCGTCATGGCGCAGCTCGTGGGTCGTCTGCGCGAAGGCCAGTGGATGGTCCTGGGATACCTGGCCATGGGCCTCATGGGCGTCGCGTACGGGCTCAGCCATTCGATCGAGCTGGCCATCGCTGCCGTGGCGGTGAGCGGCTTCGCCAACGCCTTCACCAGCACCGCAGGGCGGCTCATCCGGCAGCGCAACACGCCCCGCGAGTACCGCGGGCGGGTGATGAGCGTGTTCTCGGTCATCACCAGTGTGTTCGGCATCCTGGGCATGGTCGCCGCCGGGCTTGCCGACGTGGTCGACATTCGCTTGCTCGTCGTGATCGCGTCGCTCGCCACGATCCTCGTCGCGCTCTTCGCCGCGGTCCTGCCCGGGCTGGGGCAGCCCCCTGCGCAGTGGCGACGGATCTCGCAGCTGCTGCGCGCCGCGCCGGAAGGCGGCGCGCTCGGCGGCCTGCGGCCGGTGACGCTGGCCGATTTCGACTCGCTCGTCGGGCTGGTGCCGACGTTGCGGAACCTGGAGCGCGCGGGGCGGGAGGACATCCTGGTCCATGGGCGCATCGGCGAGGCCGTGGCCGGCACGCGCATCGTGACCCTGGGCGACCCTGGAGACGCGGCCTTCTTCGTGCTGCAGGGGACGGCCGTGGCCGGCACGCCGAGCGGTGAAGGCTACCGTTCGCTCTCCGAGATGGGCCCGGGCGACTTCTTCGGCGAGATCGCCGCGCTGACCGGGACGCCCCGGACGGCCAACGTCGTCGCGGCCGAGCCGCTCACGTTGCTGGAAGTGCCCGCGCCCACGCTGCGCCGGCTGATGAGCGGATCGGCGCTGGGGGAGCTGGTGATGGCGAAGATGAGCGAGCGCCTGGCGCGCACCAGCCTGACCGATCTGCCCAAGTTCGGCGGCCTCGACCAGGCGGAGCTGCGCGATCTGCGTACGCCCACGCCCGCCCAGGCCGTGGCCGGCGGCTCGGTGGCCGCGGGTTCAACCGCGTCGGGAAGCTGACGGCGCGGCCTGCCGAACGCCCACGCGCGACGGGCGGACGGCTGTCGCCGTGCCCGTGCCCGCTTCTAGCCTGCGGCGGCGCGAAGCTCCGCCACGGCAGCGTCCCAGTCGGCCTGTCGTACGATCGATCGACCCACGACGAGGTCCTGCGCGCCTGCTCGCACGAGCGCGCCGATGTTCTGCCGGTCCACGCCGCCGTCGACCTGAAGGCGCGTGCGCCCCGGCAGCCGTCGGCGCGCCTCGCTGACGCGCCCGATCGACCCTGGCAGGAGGGCTTCGCCGGCCTCGTCTGGCTCGGTCGTGAGCAGTGCCACGAAGTCCACCGCAGCGCCGAGGTCGTCCAGCGCGTCCAGCGGGGTCGCCGGATTGAGCGCCACGCCGGCCTCGAAACCGTGTCGTCGGAGGAGCGCCAGAAGTCGCCACGGGTATCGCGTCGCCTCGAGGTGAAAGGCGACACGCGACGCGGTCGGGGCCTGCAGCGCCGGAACCCACCGCTCCGGGTCCTGCACCATCAGATGCACGTCGATCAACCCACCGACGCGCCGCTGGACATCGTGCACCACCCGGGTTCCAAAGGTCAGATCCGGGACGAAGACCCCGTCGGCCAGATCGAAGTGAAGACCGTCGACGCCGGCGGCGAGCAACGCGGCTGCGGCAGCGCCGAGCTCGCTCTGGTCCGCGGACGTGAGCGAGGCGAAGAGGCGCGCAGTCATGCGCTCGCTGCGCCGTAGTCGTCGCCGCCCGGAGCGGTGCCCACGCACCGGATCGTGACCCCCACGTAGCGGGCCCGCAGCTCCGGCGCGAGTCCCTCATCGGTAAGGACCAGGTGGACCTCATCGAGCCCGGCCACACGCGCCAGTGACCGACGTCCGAACTTGCTGCTGTCTGCCAGCACGATGGTCTGGTCCGCGGCCTCGATCATCGCTCGCTTGACGGGCACCTCCACGAGGTTGATGTTCGTGATGCCAACCTGGTCGTCGATGGCGTCGGCTCCCAGGAAGGTGCGGTCCACGTGGATCTCGTGCAGGGATTCGAGCGTCTGCGGGCCGACCAGTGTGTACACCGATTCGAGCACCGCGCCTCCCGCCACCACGAGGCGAATGCCGGGATAGCCGGCCAGGCGCACCGCGATCTGCAGGTCATTGGTGACGACCGTGATCCCGCGCCGGCGTCGCAGGGCGAGCGCGAGCTGGTACGTCGTCGAGCCGGAGTCGAGGAGGATCGTCTGCCCCTCGGCGACGAGATCGGCGGCGGCCAGGCCGATCAGAGCCTTCTCCGGCGTGTGTGCCGCCCGTTTCACGTCGTACGGGATGTCGACAGCCAGTTCCGGCTCCCCCGGCATTGCGCCGCCGCGGGTGCGCTTGACCAGGCCGCCGCGCGCGAGGTGGGCGAGGTCGCGCCGGATCGTCGACGAGTCCACGCCGAGCTCCTGGCTCAGCCGGGCAGCCTCGATGAATCCTTCGCCCTGCAGGCGCCTGACGATCTCGTTCCGGCGCCTCGCGGAGCTCACCCATTCAGGCATGTGTTGCACGGTATCGCGCGGCCAGCCTCCGCGCAAGATCTTTTCGGCTCCAGGCATTCCAACTCTTGACGGCACCTGCGACCGTGTTCTATAAGGGCGACTGAAGTTCTGCACGGTTACGTGCAGATCAGGGCAGGATGGGCCATGTTCCAGTTCGAGGGGCGGCCTCTGGCCGAGTCGGACCTGGCGAGCTACACGCAGATGCGCGCATGCGTGGAGAAACCGCCGGGCGAGGAGCGACATTTCCGGCACATCCAGCGGTACTACGCGTGCCGCGGGCTGCGCAAAGTGGGTTACCCGGAGGTGCTTGTCCTGCCGGCGGTCACCCGGGACGACGGCGTCGCATACCACCCGGACGTGGTGGCGCGACGGGGTGAGGGCCTGGTCTTCGCGTACTGCGCGGCGGGATCGCTCGCGGAACTGCCGCGGGAGGAGATCGCCCGCCTGACCAGCGAAGCAGGCCCCGTCGTGTTGCTCGTGGTGGCCGGCACGCTCGACGTGCCGGCGCTGCAGCGCGAGTACCACGACCTCGTCGAGGCGGGGCGGGTCTCGATCCGAACGATGCCGCTGCCGCCGTTCGAGCAGGTGCTCGAGTACGACATCTGGATGTTCGAGCTCGCGTTCCAGGACGTGGGACGTTGATCTACAGGAAACGAGTCCTCGTCGCGTGCGGCACCGCGATCGCTACCTCGACGCACGTTGCCAACCGCCTGGCCAGGCTCTTCCAGCAGCACGGGCTCGACGTGACGATCACGCAATGCCGCATTTCGGAGGTTGGTGCCTATGCCAGTGATGTCGACCTGATCGTCTCCACGGCGCAGATCGCGCGGCCCGTACCGGTGCCGGTCGTCAGCGGGATTCCGTTCCTCACGGGCATCGGAGAGCAGGACGTGATCGATCAGATCCTCCATGTCTTGAAAGGGGGAGAGTGATCTTGGACTGGCAGGCAATCGTCGACTACATCCGCGACCAGCTGGGCAACACCGTTGTCCTCCCGATCGTCATCGCCATCCTGGGCATTGCCCTGGGGCAGAAGTGGTCGAAGGCCATCCGTTCGGGCCTGATGGTCGGCGTTGGTTTCGTCGGCCTCGGCATCGTCATCAACCTGCTGCTGGGCGCGATCGGCCCGGCCACCACCGCGGTCATCCAGCGGTTTGGACTCCATCTGAATACTGTCGATGTGGGTTGGCCGGTGGCGGCCGCCATCGCCTTCGGCACGACCGTGGGCGCGCTCATCGTCCCGCTGGCGCTCCTCGTGAACGTGGCGATGCTGGCGACCCGGCTCACCCGGACCCTGAACGTCGACATCTGGAACTTCTGGCACTACGCGTTCACGGGTTCGCTCGTCTACCTGATGACCGGCGACAACATCTGGGCAGGGCTGGCGGCAGCGGCGTTCCATGCCGTGCTCTCGCTCAAGATCGCCGACATCACGGCACCCGCGGTCCAGAAGTTCTTCAACCTACCCGGAATCTCGATCCCGCAAGGGTTCGCGGTCACGACCGTCCCGATCGTGCTGGCCGGCGACTGGATCATGGAGCGCATCCCAGGTGTGCGCGACATCCAGGCCGACCCGGACACGATCCAGCGGAGGCTCGGCGTGGCAGGGGAACCGCTGATCCTCGGCGTGGTGCTGGGCATCCTGCTCGGCATCGCAGCGGGCTTCGACTTCGCGCAGATCCTCATTCTGGGCGTCAACCTGGGCGCGGTGATGGTGCTCATGCCGCGCATCATCGCGATCTTCATGGAGGGCCTTGTGCCGGTCTCCGAGGCGGCGCGTGAGTTCTTCCAGCGACACTTCTCCGGGCGCGAGTACTACGTCGGGCTCGACTCCGCGATCCTGATCGGGCATCCGATCACGGTCGCCGCCGGCGTCCTGCTCATCCCGACCACGTTGATCCTCGCGGCCATCCTGCCCGGGAACACGACATTGCCGTTCACGGACCTGGCTGCCACGGCGTTCTTCGTCGCCATGGCCACGCCGCTCACTCGAGGGAACCTGTTCCGCACGTACATCATCGGCACCGTGACGATGGTGATGGTGCTGTATCTGTCGTCGTACTTCGGTCCCCAGGTGAGCACGACCGCGCACAACATCGGCTACCAGCTGCCGGCCGCGGCCGCTGGAGCGTCCCAGATCACGTCGCTGTCGAACGGCAACCTGTTCGCCTTCATCGCGAACATCGCCGGTCGCTATCTGGGCGTCATCGGACCGTTCGCGCTGCTCGTCCTTGCGGTGATCGGCGCGTGGCTCGTGCGTGACTACCAGTGGCAGGGTCCCGGTGCCCCCGCGGCCCACGGGCCCGAGGAGCCGACGCGGCGTCCCGCCACCGGCCAGCAGCCCGCGGCGTTGAGCAAGGGCTGACGGGTCGATCCATCCTCGCCCTCGGTGGATGGCGGACCGTTGCCGGCCCCCCATACAACCGCCAGGGACCCATGAGGCGAAGCTGCACACCATGGACGAACAGACGCTGCGTGCGTCGCTCCGCGAGCTCACGCAGATCGCGGCACCGTCGGGAAACGAGGATCGGGCGACCGCCTTCGTCGCCGGCAGGCTGCGGGAACTCGGCCACGAACCCGTCATCGACAGGCTGGGGCAGCTCAGCGTGCACGTCGGGCCCCCCGCTCGACGCGATGCGGGGCTGTTGGTCTTCGCCCACCTCGATGAGCTGGGTCTGGTCGTTCGCTACATCGAGCCGGGGGGCTATCTTCGCGTCCATCGTCTGGGTGGCGTTCCCGAACGGGTCCTCCCGGGGACGCGCCTCACGGTCCACACGGCCTCGGGCGACCTGCCCGCGGTCGTGGGCCTGAAGGCGCATCATCTGACGCCCGCCGACGAGAAGTACGTTGCCCGGCCGGCCGGCGAGCTGTACCTCGACCTGGGCCTGCGCGGCGCAGACGAGGTCCGCGCCGCGGGCGTCCGCGTCGGCGATCCGGTCACCTATGCGCCACTGTGGACCGATCTCGGCAACGGGCGGATCGCCGCGAAGGCGCTCGATGACCGGCTGGGAGTGGCCGCGGCTCTGGGTCTCGTTGAGGCGCTGACGAACGAGCCGCCCGACCTGCCCGTCGAGGTGGCGTTCAGCGTCCAGGAGGAGTTCAACGTCCGCGGCACGCTCGCCCTGGCGGCGCGGATCGAGCCGGCGCTCGCCCTCTGCGTCGACATCACGCCGGCCACGGATACCCCCGACCTGGCCGGCGAGACGCCCGTCCGCCTCGGCGGCGGGCCAGTGATCTCGCGGCTGACGTTCCACGGCCGCGGCACGCTGGGCGGGCTGGTCCCGCATCCCGCCATCGTCCGAGGGCTGGAGGTTGCGGCCCGCGAGAGCGCCGTTCCCGTCCAGTACGAGGCGATCGTGGGTGTCATCACGGACGCCGCGTTCCTGCCGATGGCGACGCCGCGGGGCATTGCCACGGGCGGTGTCGGCATCCCGGTGCGGTACACGCACAGTCCGGTCGAGACCGGACAGATCAGCGATCTCCTGCACACGGTGCGCCTCCTGGAGGCGTTCGTGCGCGTGGCTCCGGCGCTCGACCTCGAGCGCGGCGAGCCGCAACTCGGTCGGGGAGGCATGGCGTGAACATCTTCGAGGAGCTCTTTGGCAAGCCCCGGGCCATCGTCGCCATGGCCCATTTCCCTCCACTGCCCGGACAGCCCTTACACGACAGCTCCCTCGGTGTGCGCGGTCTCGTCGAGGCGGTGCGGCGCGATCTCGAGATCCTCGAGGACTCCGCCGTGGATGGGGTGCTCTTCTGCAACGAGGGGGACCGGCCCTACCGCACGAAGGCCGGGCCGGAGACGGTCGCCGTCATGGCCGCGGCGATCGCCGAGCTCCGCGACGGGCTGACGAAGCCGTTCGGGGTCGACATCCTGTGGGATCCCACGGCCGCCATCGCGCTGGCTCGCGCGACCGGCGCGCGGTTCGTGCGCGAGGTGTTCACCGGTGTGTACGGCAGCGACTTCGGGCTGTGGAACACGGATCCGGCTGAGAGTCTCCGCTTCCGCCACAACATCGGTGCGGATGACGTGCGCCTCTTCTACAACATCACGGCCGAGTTCGCCGCACCGCTGGGAGTGCGGGACATCGAGATCACCGCGCGTGCCGCCGTCTTCAGTTCGCTCGCCGACGCTCTGTGCGTCTCCGGCGTCATCACCGGCCTGGGCGTCGACCGGGAGCTTCTGCGCAGGGTCAAGAGTGCGGTCGGGGAGACGCCCGTGATCGCCAACACGGGGGTGACGCCCGAAACGGTCGGCGACATGCTCGGGTTGGCGGACGGCGTGATCGTGGGGACCGCTCTGAAGCGCGACGGCATCACGTGGAACCCCATCGATCCTGTGCGCGTGCGAGATCTGCTGGATGCGGCAGAGCGGTCCGGGCGGTGGCAACCGGGCACGACCGCGGAGGTGGCGCCCGCGCATGCCTGAGCATGGGCGTGCTCGCGGCGGCGCCGCGTCGCGGCTGGGCGGCGGCGCCGGGATGCCCGGCACCGAGGGAATCCGGCTCGACCCCGCGCTCGTGGTGCTCGATTTGCCGGCGGGGACGGCGGCGGAAGCGATCGAAGCACTGGGCCAGCGCATGGTCGAGCGCGGCTACGTGACGGCCGAGTACCCGCCGGCCGTCGTCGCCCGCGAAGCGGTCTTCCCGACGGGTCTGCCGACAGAGCCGATCGGCGTCGCGATTCCGCACGCTGATCCGGAGGGGGTGCTCGTGCCGAGCATCGCCGTGGGCAGAACGGCGGCACCGGTCGTCTTCGGTGAGATGGGCAGCGAGGAGCGGACCGTGGCGGTGCGCCTGGTGTTCCTGCTGGCCCTCACCTCGAAGCAGCAGGTGGGGGCGCTGTCGGCGCTCGTCACGGCGTTCCGCGAGCCCGGGTACCTGGAGGCGCTCGTACGGGCGAGCGACAGCGAGAGCATGCTGGCCAGTCTGGCGCGGGTGACGGTCGAGACGACCTGACTCGGCGGCGCTTCGCGCCTGCTCGTGTCCATCACGGAACGCTTTGGTCGGCCAGCGACTTCGGGTGGCGCCACGGGCCGTGGCCCCGCGGGCTGCGTCGGAGCCGAGTGCACACGCTCAGCAGTTGGCCAACGCTCGCTGCAACGAGCCGCAGGGACTCGCCGCGGCCATCCGCTCCGCTTCGTCCCCACACCATGCGATGATCCTGGCGTGACGCCGCCCGTGCCCGCCGAACCACCCTCGGGGCGATCCCGCTTCAACCCGCGGATGCGGCGCTGGCTGATCGATGGAGCCGAGACGCTTGCGCTCACGCTCATTCTCTTC
>JBJKRK010000109.1:0-5921 GCA_046704705.1 Candidatus Limnocylindrales bacterium
CGTGCAGCATCCCGGCCAGCTTCTGGACGAGCCATGGCTCGCGGTAGAAGTTGTAGAGCGTGAACACGCCGCCCGGGGCCAGGTGCTGGCGGACGCTCTCGAACGCCTGCGTCGTGAAGAGGAACGACTCCAGCCGGATGTTCGAGGTGTTGCTCACGAGGGTGAGTGAGTCGGGCAGGGCGAAGATGACCAGGTCGTACCTGGCTGTCGTGTTGCGCAGGAATGCCCGGCCATCCTCGTTGTACGTCGTGACGCGCGGGTCCTGGTAGGGGCGACCCGGGTTGGTGTCGTAGCCCAGCTTGAGGATCGCGGGGTCGATCTCGACCGCATCGACGTGCTTCGCGCCGTGCTCGAGCGCGTACTGCACGTCGGTGCCCCCACCCGCGCCGATCACGAGGACTCGGTTGAAGGTGCGCTGCGGGAACCACTTGTAGGCCTGCTCGTAGTACAGGCCCGCGTGTGGGGCGGTCGACAGGGCGATCGACTGGTGGGGAATCCCGTTCACATCGATGCTCTCCCAGCCCGGCGTGCGGTACACGCTGATCCGGTAGTACGGCGACCAGATGTCGCCGTTGAGCTGGGCGACGGAGACGCCGATCACGGCGAGCATGCTGACGGCGCTCACGGCCGCGAGAACGAGTGGGCGGCGACCGCGCCGGATGCCGGTGCCCAAACCGAGCAGCACGAGGATCGCGGCGAGCACGCCGAACCAGACCGGCGGCGGCGTCTGGAGCGCCGAGAGGAGCGTGTAGGAGGCGATCCCCGCCAGGGACCCCAGGATGTCGAAGGCATACGCGCGGAGCGGCGGCATGGAGACGAGCAGGCCGCCCAGCGGCGTGGCGAGCGTCGCCATCACGATGGTGACCAGGGCCACGATGAGGGGCAAGACGATGACGCCGAGGTCGGACGTACTGTGCTCGGCGAGACCGAAGAAGATGTCGTTCGGGGAGACAAGCTGGACGTTCAGCCGGACTGAGCCGATGAGCACGACGATCGCGAGCAGCAACGGCGCGAATGGTGGCAGGGGAGTGCGCTGCCGGGCCAGACGTGCCGGCATGCCGATGCCGGGCCCCCCGGCAGGCCGCCGATCCGGTCGACCGCGGGATCCTGCGGCGCGGCCTCGATCCGGCTGGGCGACGCCTCCCGCAGCGCGTGCGCGCCCGTACAGGATGCCCACGCCGATCCCCAGAAAGCTCCCCATGAGGATGAAGTTGCTGAAGAAGCCGACGTAGATGACCTCGGCCGGGATCCAGCGGATGAGCAGCAGCTCGGTGAAGAGCAGCGATGCGCTGGTGAGGAACAGGCGAACCTCGCTGCGCCCGAGGAATGGCCAGGGCCTCAGCGTCAACCCTTCGGCGGCGGTCGAGCGGACCCCGCGGGCCATCAGGGACGCACGCTCATGCCGACGCTGACGCGCGTGGCCTGGGCCATCGGGGACGCACGCTCATGCCGACACTGACGCGCGTGGCCTGGGCCATCGGGGCCTCCCTCTGCTCGCCGGCGACTGCCGCCGGGTACCCGGCGAGTGAACGATCGGAGCGGACGGGCTGGTGGTCGCTGGAGCCGACGATCGGCGGCGCACCTACGCGGCTGCGTCGCGAACGGTATGACGAAGGTCACCGGCCGTTCCATATCACGCTGGCCGGACGACCTTGCGGGAACGTTGCAGCTGCGCGGCGCGCGATGACGGCTGATCGCCGGGCACGCACGGAGGCGCACAGGGATGTCGAACCAGGCTCGCCCGGCTCGACCTGTACATTGAGCGGGATGGACGCCGCTCTCAGGAGGACCCCACGATGACCAGGCTCACCGCGGGCATCACGATCTCGCTCGACGGGTACATCACGGGCCCGAACGATGGCCCGGGGCGCGGCCTCGGTGACGGCGGCGAACGGCTGCACTACTGGGTGTTCGGCGGCCCCTGGACTTACGAGAGCGAGCGAAGCCCCGGCCCCACTGGGGAGGATGAGGAGTTCTTCGGTGAGTGGACGGCGAACGTCGGCGCCGTCATCGGTGGTCGAAGGACGTACTGGGCTGCCGAAGCGTGGGGCGGACGGAACCCCTTCGGCGGCCCATTCTTCATCGTCACGCATCGTCCCGAAGAGGAGCCCGCGTCGGGGGAGTTTCGCTTCGTGGGCAGCCTCGAGGATGCGCTCCAGCAGGCGCGGGCGGCGGCAGGCGAACGGGACGTCACCATCATGGGTGGGGCGGACGTCATCCGTCAGGCGCTGAGGGCGGGTGCGGTCGACGAGCTGGCGATCACGATCGCGCCGGTCGTGCTCGGCGCGGGGAAGGCGCTCTTCGCGGGGTTCGACGCTCCGCTGCGCCTGGAGCCGATCCGGGTCCGGCAGTCATCGCTCGCGACCCACATCATCTACCGGGTCGCCCGGTAGCACCGGGCTGCCACCTGGGGGCCGTCCAGCAATGGTTCTCGAGTGACGCACAGCGTCTGTTGCCGCTTTGCCGAGACAAGCGACCTCGCCGGAGACGTCTGCCGACCAGTGCCCATGCACCGGTCGGGCGACCGTCTCCTGCACCGCGCCCGCAAAGGAGCGTCCACGCGGTCATGGCGGGCTGACGGCGCGGAATGGCAGCGTCATTCCCATGCGCCTGCGGCGTCGAGCATCCGCAGGCTCCAGACGAGATACGCCGCGAAGAGCACGAGCAGGATGAGTCCTTTGAGTATCCCGATCGTGGCCGGCAGCAGCACGATGAGGACGAGCGCTGCGCACAGGACGAGGGCGTCCCCCGCTGCCAGGCGGGCGCGTAACCCAGGCGCAGCGATGCGGCGGTTCTTCGCCACGAGCAGGAGCAGCCCGACGAGGAGCATCCCCGCCCAGAGCCAGAGCCTGCCTGTGTCCGGCCCTTCCGGCGTCTCGCTCGTGTAGCCGAAGGTGGCGAGGCCCCACGGCGCGCCGAAGGCGAGGACGTATCCCCACGCGGTGAGGGTGCGAAGGCTCAGCCGACGGCCGGATCCGGGAGCGTCGTCGCGGTCCTGCGACGCGCCTGGCGCGTTCCACTCGGGCATTCCCGTCCTCTCACCCTGCCCTGTGCCGGCCGCCTACGCGCAGGGTGCTGCTCGTCTGAAACATCGATCCATCAACGAACGGCGATCAGCGCGGCCTATGAGCCCAGATGCCCGACACGTCGCCGCTCCAGGACCAGGGCGACTGACGCGACGAGGAGGGCCACCCACACGACGAACAGGATGTTCGAGACAAACGTCCCGAGCGGGTCGGCCGTCCGGGCGCTCACGGCCCCCTCGGTCAGCAGCCCAATGCCGAGCCCGAGGGCGGCGGCCTGCCGCGTGTGGAGCACTGGCCCACGCGACGATGCGGGACGCAACCGTCGCCGGCTGATGGCCGCTGCGACCGCGACGCCGCCGAGGACGGCCACCATGCCGACAGCCAGCGTCTCGACGAGCGTCAGCACGGGCGTGCCGGACCTGACAGCGATGATCGGCGCAAGCACGGCGAGGACGATCAGCCCGGCGGCCACGCCCCGTCGCACGTTCAACGGTTGGTCGGGAGTCTTCATCGCGAGCACGGATCCCTCGACAAGAGAGGCTCTACGGGGCGCTCCCGTGCGTCAAGTCCCATTTGGCAGCAGTCCTCCTGGCCGAGGCGAGCTCGAACCCGTCGGTCTGGCTGCATCCAGCACTGTGAGTCCCCAGGCTTATCGCGAGCCCAGCACACCTGTGAACCAGCCCCAGGCGGTGCCGTGGAAGACGACCTGCGCGAAGTCGGGCATGACGACAAGGTGCCGCGTGCCGTCGGGCGCCACGCCCGTGATCGCGACGTACGCCCACTGCACGTCGGGGAAGCGGTCGAGCCGCAGGGCGCCGCCGAGCGAGGTCCCCGGTGGCCCGTCGAGGCCGCCGACTGCGCTCCAGCTCGCCGGCGCGATGGCGAGCGGGTGCCGGGCCGACGGGTCGACGACGGCGACGTCCCATGGAGCGGTCGCCCGCCAGGCCTCGACACGAAGGTCACGCCACCCGGTGAGCACCGACGGATCGCGGAAGGTGATCCACGCGCGGACTTCGCCAACGCCGGCCATCCCACTCACCGCGTACCCGTCCGCCCCGCTACCCGTCTCGGCGGCAGCGACGGCCTCGGGCACAGGCGCCCCGATCCGCGCGAACCCGTAGTCGGGCGGCCCAGGAACGGGCTTGCCGACCGGCGTCAGCACCGAACCGACCGACGTGCTGAGCAGGAACATCGAGGAGAGCCCCAGGGCAAGGACGCCCATCAGCCCGAGCGCGATCCGCCGCCCTGCCCCAGGCACGCGCAACGCGGCTCCCCGCCAGGCGCCGGCGACCCACAGGACTGGCAGGGTGGCCAGCGCGGCGACCGTCACCCAGGTCATCGCGCCGTCCCAGCCAAGGAGGGCATATACGCCGACGAGGATGCCCCCGACGAACGCCGTCAGCCAGCGGGTCGTTCTCGCGCGATACCCGGCGCGAGCGGCCACCGCGGGCGTGACGGCTCGTCCACCGACGTACAGCGCCACACCCAGCGGGACAAGAGACAGAGCCGAGTTCCAGCCCTCGTCGAAGCCGTGCCAGTCGAGGCGCAGGACGCCGACGATGGCCTGGACGCCCACGCCGATGACGACAGCTCCGGCCAGGCTCAGGACGATCCCCCAGAGGAGCCCATACATCCCGCCGGCAAACACCGCCCACGTGCCAGCGCCCGCCGCCGCGAGCAGCCGACGAGGCGAACGGCGCGCTCGCGCCAGGTCGTCGGCAAGCGCCTCGGACGGACCAAGCCGCTGAACCGCCCGACGTTCGGCCTCGGCCGGCTCCAGGCCGCTCTCCTCGAGCCCGGCCGCGGTGTCAGCCAGGTGCGCCGCGAGCTCGTCAAGGATCTCCCGTCGCTCAGGCTCGTCGAACGGGAGGCGTGCGTCCACCCGGCGCAGGTACCCGTCGCGGTCGAAGGCCTCCGGCTCAGGCATGCGCTCCTCTCTTCCCGGTCACCAGGCGCACGCTCCGCGCAAAGGCGTCCCACTCGCGCTCCTGCGCCTCGAGCAGCCGCAGGCCTGCGTTCGTGATCCGGTAGTAGCGGCGGCGCGGTCCTCGATCGCCCTCGCGCCAGGTGGCGCTGAGAGCACCCTGTGTCTCCAGACGGTGGAGCGTGGGGTACAGCCAGCCTTCTCCGGGGTCGATCGCGGCGGCGCTCCGCTCCCGGATGCGCTGCGCGATCTCGTAGCCATACAGCTCACCCTCGCGCAGGACGCCCAGCACCAGCAGCGCCGTCGTCCCCTTCAGCAGTTCCGAGCGGACCATCCTGACTACCTCACGGTCTGAGGTAGCTCAGTCTCGACCCGGAGGTCAGCTCGGTCAAGGGCCGATCGGCCCCGGCCGGCTGGCGGGATCAGGTCTGGCCCGGTCGACGGTCGGGGCGTGCCCAGTCGCCGCTGGGCCCTGGCAGCGGTGCGCCGATGAGCCAGTGATGCCCGAACGGATCGACCAGCCTCCCCTGACGCAGCCCGTAGGGCTGGTCGGCGACCGGCGCGACCAGGACCGCGCCCGCCTCCACTGCACGGGCGACGAGCGCGTCGGGATCGGCCACCAGCAGGTTCAGGCGCACCGAGGTGCCGCCGAGGGTCGCCGGGCTCAGGTTGCGCGCCTCCGGGACTTCCTCGGCGACGCGCACGCGGGCCTCGCCGATGGCGAGCTCGGCCACGACGTGCCCATCCGGGTACGTGTTGCGGTGGAACTCGACGGCGCCGAAGGCGCGCCCGTAGAACGCAGCTGCATCGGCAGCCCCGCGGACCGTTAGGACCGGGGTGACCGAGGTGCGGAAGCTCGTGACGTCCGGCAGCAACGCGGCCGAGGGCGACTGCCGCGCCGGCCCGGCGGGTGCCGCCGGCGCACCCGCCTCGTGGAGGCGCCGGACCTCGGCGCGCGCCACGTCGAGCGT
>JBJKRK010000110.1:0-17776 GCA_046704705.1 Candidatus Limnocylindrales bacterium
CGACATGCAGGTCGAGCTCATCACCCCGATCGCCCTCGAGACCGGCCAGCGCTTCGCCATCCGCGAGGGCGGCCGCACCGTGGGTGCCGGCGCCATCACCAGCATCCAGGAGTAGCACGTGGCGAAGCAGCGGATCCGGATCCGCCTCAAGGCGTACGACCACCGGCTCCTCGATCAGTCCGCGCTCCAGATCGTGGAGACGGCGCAACGGACCGGCGCCGATGTCGTCGGCCCGGTGCCGCTGCCCACGCGCATCGAGAAGTTCACCGTCCTGCGTTCCCCCTTCATCGACAAGGACAGCCGGGAGCAGTTCGAGATCCGCACGCACAAGCGGCTGATCGACATCCTGGACCCCTCGTCGAAGACGATCGACGCGCTGATGCGGCTCTCCCTGGCCGCCGGCGTGGACATCGAGATCAAGATGTGAGCGCCCGATGAGCATCGGATTGATCGGCCGCAAGGTCGGAATGACACAGGTCTTCGCCGCCGACGGCACGCTCGTGCCGGTCTCCGTGGTGTCCGTCGAACCGAACACGGTGACGGCACTGCGGACCACCGAGCGCGACGGCTACACGGCGGTGCAGCTCGGCACGGGGACCGCCCGCCGCCTCACCAAGCCGCGGCTGGGTCAGCTCAAGGACCTGCCGCGCGTCCGCCATCAGCGCGAGTTCCGCGTGGGCGACGCCGGCGAGTACCAGCTCGGCCAGACGCTCGACATCAGCCTCTTCTCTGCGGGGGACCTTGTCCACGTGGAGGGCGTCAGCAAGGGCAAGGGCTTCGCCGGACTGGTGAAGCGCCACAACAAGAAGCGCGGTCCGGAGACGCACGGCTCGGATTCCCACCGCGCGCCCGGCTCCATCGGCGCCGGGACCACCCCCGGTCGCGTGTACCGCGGCCTGGGCATGGCCGGGCACATGGGGGACACGCGTGTCACGGTCAGGAAGCTGACCGTGGTGCGGACCGACCCGGAGCGCAACCTGCTGCTCGTGAAGGGTGCCGTCCCCGGTGCCCGCAACGCGCTGCTCCTGGTCAGGAAGGCGTAACCGGATGCCGCAGACGACTCTCTACCACAGGACCGGCGAGGAAGCCGGGGTGATCGACCTCCCCGATGCGCTGTTCGCGGCACCGGTGAACGCCGCGGTGATGCACCAGGCGGTCGTTGCCCAGCTTGCCGGCCGGCGCCTGGGGACACATGCCACGAAGACCCGCGGCGTGGTGCGCGGTGGCGGCAGCAAGCCCTACCGTCAGAAGGGCACCGGTCGGGCCCGGCAGGGCTCGCGGCGCGCGCCGCACTACGCCGGGGGCGGCGTCGTGTTCGGCCCCCACCCACGCAGCTACGAGCAGCGGCTGCCGCGCAAGATGAAGCGCCTGGCGCTGCTGGGAGCGCTCACCTCGAAGTTCGAGGACGGCGCGGTGAAGGTGGTGGACGAGCTCGCGCCGGACGAGATCCGGACACGGGAGCTCGTGGGGTACCTGGGCAACCTGGAGGCGCGCGGCACCGTGCTGGTGGTCGCGCCCGAGCGGGACGCGCGGCTGGAGCTCTCCGCGCGCAACGTGCCCGGGGTGTCGGTGATCCTGGCGGATTCGCTGAACGTGGTGGATGTGCTGAACGCCGATTGTGTGCTGATCACCCAGCCGGCCGTGGCGACCCTGGCGGAGGTGTACGCATGACGCTGCAGGCCGCCGAGGTCGTCCTGCGCCCGGTCATCAGCGAGAAGTCGATGGACCAGACGCACCACGACAAGTACACCTTCCGCGTCCACCGGGACGCCAACAAGCTGCAGATCAAGTCGGCCGTGGAGGAGCTCTTCAAGGTCCACGTGCTGGCGGTCAACGTCTGCACCACGAAGAGCAAGGAGAAGCGGCGCGGCACCGTCCGGGGCCGCATCGTGGGCCGGACCAGCCCCTGGCGCAAGGCCGTCGTGACGGTCGCCGCGGGCGAGAAGATCGAGTTCTTCGAGGGGGTCTGAGAGATGCCGCTGCGCAGCTACCACCCGACCTCGCCCGGCCGGCGGTTCATGACCCGCTCGACCTTCGAGGAGATCACCACAGACACGCCGCACAAGCCCCTCCTCGAAGCGCAGAAGCGGGACAGCGGGAGGAACAACCAGGGCCACCGCACGGTTCGCCATCGCGGCGGCGGCCAGAAGCAGGCCTACCGTCGGATCGACTTCAAGCGCGACAAGTGGGGCGTCCCCGCGCGTCTCGCCACGGTGGAGTACGACCCGAACCGCTCCGCGCGGATCGGTCTGCTGCACTACCGTGACGGTGAGAAGCGCTACATCCTCGTCCCCAACGGCCTGCGGGTGGGCGATACCGTCGTGAGCGGGCCCGGCGCCGAGGCGCGCGTGGGCAACGCGTTGCCGCTCTCGGACATCCCGCTCGGCACGCAGATCCACAACATCGAGCTGCTGCCCGGCAAGGGCGGCCAGATCGTGCGCTCGGCGGGTGCCGCGGCGCAGTTGCTGGCAAAGGAGACCGACTACGCGCAGGTGCGGCTTCCCTCCGGGGAGGTCCGGCGGTTCAGCGTCCGCTGCGTCGCCACCATCGGCCAGGTCGGCAACCTGGATCACGAGAACCAGAGCCTCGGCAAGGCCGGCCGGGCGCGACACCTCGGCCAGCGGCCCGAGGTGCGCGGCGTGGCGACCACGCCCCGCGATCACCCCCACGGTGGCGGCGAGGGCAAGGCGCCCACGGGCATGCCGCCCAAGACGCCGTGGGGCAAGCCCGCGATGGGCTACCGCACGCGCCGGAACAAGCGGACGGATCGCAACATCGTCCGCTCGCGGCACGGCAAGAGCTAGGCCGAACGGAGGTCGCTGAATGTCTCGATCGGTCAGGAAGGGACCGTTCTGCGAGGCGCGGCTTCTCGGCCGCGTCCAGGAGATGAACCGCCGCAACGAGAAGCGGGTCCTCAAGACCTGGTCTCGCGCGAGCGTCATCTTCCCCGACTTCGTCGGGCACACCGTCGCCGTGTACAACGGCAAGAAACACATCCCGGTCTACGTGACCGAGAACATGGTCGGGCACCGGCTCGGAGAGTTTGCCCCCACGCGGACCTACCGCGGACACGGCAAGCACACCGAGCGCTCGACGGCGCTCAAGTAGGAGCCCGGCGTGCGAGTTTCCGCCACAGCCAAGTACATCCGTCGCTCGACGCGCAAGACGGCTCTCGTCACGCGGGCGATCGTCGGCCGTCCGGTTCCCGAGGCGACCGCGCTGCTGCAGTTCATGCCGCAGGGTGCCGCGCGTGACGTGGCCCGCGTCCTGAAGAGCGCCACCGCCAACGCCGAGAACAACCACAACCTCGCCGGTGACGACCTGGTCATCGTCGAGGCGCGTGCCGAAGAGGGACCCACGATCAAACGCTGGCATCCGCGCGCGCAGGGGCGCGCGTACCCCATCCACAAGCCGATGACCCACATCACCGTGGTCGTCGAGAACAGGGAGCACTGACCGATGGGGCACAAGGTTCATCCCTATGGCTTCCGCATCGGTGTCTCCCGGGGCTGGACGGCCACCTGGTACGCCGACAAGGGCTACACCGACCTCCTGAAGGAGGACATGGCGATCCGCAACCTGATCGAGCGGCGCCTGGCCAACGCGAGCGTCAGCCAGGTGGAGATCGAGCGGGGGATCAACCACGTGACGGTGGTCATCCACACCGCTCGCCCGGGAATCGTGATCGGCAAGGGCGGCGCCAACGTGGAAGCCCTGCGCCAGCAGATCGGCAGGCTGAGCAGCCGGAAGGTGAAGCTCGAGATCCGCGAGATCCGCCAGCCGGAACTCGACGCCCACCTGGTGGCCGCCAACATCGCGCAACAGCTGTCGCGCCGCATCGCCTTCAAGAAGGCGATGAAGCAGGCCGTGCAGCGCTCGATGAAGGCGGGCGCGAAGGGCGTGAAGGTCGCCGTCGCCGGCCGTCTGGGCGGTGCCGAGATGGCGCGTCGCGAGTGGGAGCGCGAGGGCCGCATCCCGCTCGGGACCCTGCGCGCCGACATCAGCTACGGGCAGATCCACGCGCACACCACGTACGGCCGGATCGGCGTGAAGGTCTGGGTGTACCGGGGTGACGTGATGCCCGAGCGCCAGGCGCCGCGAGAAGCGGCCGCCGCGGGAGCGTAGCGCCATGCTGTTGCCCAAGCGCGTCAAGCATCGCCGCATCATGCGCGGTCGCATGAGCGGCATGGCCAAGGGCGGCGCGACCGTCGCCTTCGGCGAATACGGCCTGATGACGATGGAGCCGGCCTGGATCACCAGCCGTCAGATCGAGGCGGCCCGGCGCGCGATGACCCGCTCGGTCAAGCGCGGCGGCAAGATCTGGATCCGGATCTTCCCGGACAAGCCGGTGACGAAGAAGCCGGCGGAGACCCGCATGGGTTCCGGCAAGGGCGCGCCCGACCACTGGGTGGCCGTGGTCAAGCCGGGCCGGATCCTGTTCGAGATGGCCGGTGTCCCGGTCGCCGAGGCGGAGGAGGCCATGCGGCTGGCCGGCAACAAGCTGCCCGTCGATGTGAAGTTCGTGACCAGGGAGGGCGTGGCCGATGGAGATCGATGAGGTCCGCGCGCTGTCGGACGCCGAGCTCGAGGCTGAGCTCAGCACCGCCCGGCGCCACCTCTACGACCTGCGGTTCCAGCTGGCCACGCGCCAGTTGACCGACTACAGCCAGATCGCCAAGACCCGCCGGCGCATTGCCCGCCTCCTCACCGTGCAGGTCGAGCGGGGCGGTCGGGAGACGACCGAGGTGGCCTCATGACGGCGCTCCCGGTGCGACACGCACGCAAGATCAGAGTCGGGCGCGTGGTGTCGGACAAGATGGACAAGACGATCGTGGTGTCGGTCGAGCGGCTGTACCGTCACCCGCTCTACAAGCGCGTCGTCCGCCTGACCACCAAGTTCAAGGCGCACGACGAGCGCAACGAGGCGCGCATCGGCGACCTGGTGCGCATCGAGGAGTCGCGTCCGCTCAGCGCCACGAAACGCTGGCGTCTGGTCGAGATCATGCAGCGCGCCGCCGAGGGCGCCGGCGAGCCGGTGGCAGGCGACGAGAGCGGCGCGGACGAGGGGGTTCGCGCCTCGTCGCACCCGCGTCACCGGGCGCAGCCTGAGGAGGGAGCGCCCGCGTGATCCAGCAGTACAGCCGCGTCCGGGTGGCAGACAACACCGGGGCGCGCGTCATCCAGTGCATCCGGATCATCGGCCGCTCGCGCAAGACCACGGCGGGTGTGGGCGACGTGATCATCGCCAGCGTGAAGCAGGCGATCCCGAACGCGCCGGTCAAGAAAGGCGACGTGGTGCGGGCCGTCGTGGTCCGGACCGCCAAGGAATACGGCCGCCCGGACGGCAGCTACATCCGCTTCGACGAGAACGCCGCCGTGCTCATCAACAACCAGGGCAATCCACGCGGCACCCGCATCTTCGGGCCCGTTGCCCGTGAACTGCGGGACCGCAACTACATGAAGATCGTCTCGCTCGCTCCGGAGGTGCTGTGATGGCGCGCACCCCCACGCCCCCGCGGGCTACGCGGGTGGCGGACATCCGCAAGGGGGATCAGGTGCTGATCCTCACCGGCAAGGACGGCGGCAAGAAGGGGATCGTGGACCGGCTGGTCCGCCCCGACCGCGTGGTCGTGGAGGGCCTGAACATGGCGAAGCGGCACACAAAGCCGCGCACGGTCCAGGGCCGCAACGAGAGCGCTCCCCGGATCCAGCAGGGTGGCATCCTGGATCTCACCCTGCCGATCCACGTGAGCAACGTGATGATCGTCTGCCCGTCCTGCGGCCGGCCCACCCGGTCCAGGCATGCGCGACTCGCCGATGGCCGCAGCACCCGCACGTGCGTGCACTGCGGGCAGCCGCTGACGCGGGAGGCCGGGGCATGAACAGGCTGCGCCAGCGCTACCTCGACGAAGTGGCGCCCTCGCTGCAGCGCGAGTTCGGATACGCCAACCCGATGCGCGTCCCGCGCCTCGAGAAGATCGTCGTGAACATCGGTCTGGGCGAGGCGCTGCAGAACAGCAAGGCGATCGATGCCGCCGTGGGCGACGTCGCGATGATCACCGGGCAGAAGCCGATCGTGACACGGGCGCGACGCTCCATCGCCCAGTTCCGCCTGCGCACCGGCAACGCGATCGGCGTGAAGGTCACCCTGCGGGGCCAGCGCATGTGGGACTTCCTGGAGCGGTTGACCAACCTGGCCCTGCCGCGCCTGCGCGACTTCCACGGCGTCTCGACCCGCTCGTTCGACGGACGGGGCAACTACTCGCTGGGGATCCGCGAGCAGCTCGCGTTCCCCGAGATCGACTACGACAAGGTGGACCGTCTGCGCGGGCTCGAGGTGAGCATCGTGACGACGGCCGCCAACGACGAGGAGGCGAAGCGGCTGCTGGAGCTCCTCGGCATGCCCTTCGCGGGCTGACCGGGGGAAGGGAACGACGATGGCGAAGAAATCGATGATCGCGAAGGCGCAGCGCACGCAGCGCTTCAAGGTCCGGGGGTACAACCGCTGCGCGGTCTGCGGGCGGCCCCGGGGCTACATGCGCCGCTTCGCGCTGTGTCGCATCTGCTTCCGGGAGCGGGCGCTGCAGGGCCAGCTTCCGGGTGTCACGAAGTCGAGCTGGTAGCCCCACATGAACGTCTCGGATCCCATCGCCGACATGCTGACGCGAATCCGGAACGCGAGCCGGGCCCGCCACCGCGAGGTGCTCGTCCCGGCCTCGCGGACGAAGCGCGAGATCGCCCGGATCCTCCGTGAGGAGGGCTTCGTGGAGGACGTGCGGGAGGAGCACGAAGGACCGCGCGCCGTGCTGCGGATCAGCCTGAAGTACGTGGGGGGGAAGGCCCCCGTCATCTCCGGCCTCAAGCGCATCAGCAAGCCGGGCCTCCGCGTGTATGCCGGCAAGACCGACATCCCGCGCGTGCTCGGCGGCCTGGGCATCGTCATCGTCAGTACCAGCCAGGGCATCATGACCGGCGCGCAGGCCCGCAAGGCCCAGCTCGGCGGCGAAGTCCTGGCCTACGTCTGGTAGGCCGCCATGTCGCGCATTGGACGACAACCCATTCCGCTCCCGGCCGGCGTCGACGTCTCGGTCGAGGGCTCCACGATCACCGTCACCGGGCCCCGCGGTGCGCTGCGCCGCGAGATCGCGCCCGAGGTGCGCGTGGTCCGCGACGACGGCTCGCTGCGGGTCGAGCGCCCGGGAGACGACAAGCGCTCCCGCGAGATGCACGGGCTGACCCGGACGCTGATCGCCAACATGGTCACCGGCGTGGCGACCGGTTACCGCAAGGGGCTGGAGATCACCGGGGTGGGCTACCGTGCGCAGCTCGTCGGCCCGAACCTGCAGCTCAGCCTGGGGTACAGCCACCCGGTCGAGTTCGTGCCCCCGCAGGGGATCGCTTTCGAGGTCGAGAACCCGACCCGGCTCGCCGTGGTCGGCATCGACAAGGAACTCGTCGGTCAGGTGGCAGCCGAGGTCCGCGCGGCGCGGAAGCCCGAGCCGTACAAGGGCAAGGGCGTCCGGTACGCCGGCGAGGTCGTCCGCCGCAAGGCCGGCAAGGCCGGCAAGATCGGCGGCAAGAAGTAGCGCACGCCGTACCAGTCGAGGAACCCGCGGGCCACTGGCCCGTCCACCGCAGGAGAACGACACATCCCATGGCCCAGGCCCTTACCCGGACCGCCGCCCGACGCAAGCGCCACGACCGGATCCGCCTCACGCTGGCCGGGACGGCGGCGCGGCCGCGCCTGGCCGTCTTCCGCAGCCTCAACCAGATCTACGCCCAGGTGATCGACGACGCGCTCGGGCACACCCTCGCCTCGGCCTCGTCGCTCGAGAAGGAGGTGCGCTCCCTCGACGGGACCAAGACCGAGCGCGCCAGGGCCGTGGGTGCGCTCATCGCCGAGCGTGCCAGGGCGGCCGGAGTCGAGCGCGTCGTCTTCGACCGCGCCGGCTACCGCTACCACGGGCGCATCAAGTCGCTGGCCGACGCCGCCCGCGCGGCCGGCCTCGACTTCTGAGCCGAAAGGAGCCACCGTGGCGAGGATCGACCCTGCCAAGCTGGCGCTCGAGGAGCGCGTCGTCCAGATCAACCGCGTCGCCAAGGTCGTCAAGGGCGGCCGGCGCTTCAGCTTCAGCGCGATCGTCGTCGTGGGGGACGGCGGTGGCCACGTGGGCGTCGGCCTGGGAAAGGCCGGCGAAGTGCCCGAGGCGATCCGCAAGGGCGTGGAGGATGCCAAGAAGCACCTGGTGAAGGTGCCCCTCGTCGGCACGACGATCCCGCACGAGATCGTTCAGCACTACGGCGCCAGCCGGGTCCTGCTGAAGCCGGCCTCACAGGGGACCGGCGTGATCGCGGGCGGCTCGGTGCGCGCGGTGGTGGAGGCGGCGGGGATCCACGACATCCTCACCAAGACCCTGGGCTCGACGAATCCGGTGAACGTCACGCGGGCGACGCTGGAAGGGCTGCGCAACCTGAAGAGCGCAGCCGAGCTCTCGGAACAGCGCGGCCGTCCCCTGCGCAGCGTGATCAGCGGCCAGCCGGCCGTGGCGGAGGTGATGGCAGATGCCCGGTAGGCTGCGCGTGCGGCTCCGCAAGAGCCCCATCAGCTACACCGCGCAGGCGCGCGGGACGGTGCGGGCGCTCGGCCTGCACCGGCTGAATGACACGTCCGAGCTGCCCGACAACCCCGCCGTGCGAGGGATGGTGCGCGCGGTGCGCTTCCTCGTCGAGGTCGAGGAGATCGGGCCGGCGGAGCGCGAGGGCGTTGCCCCGTCTCGTGCGACGCGTGAGGTGAAGGAGGAGGGCGCATGAAGCTGCACGATCTCCGGCCGGCGCCCGGATCGCGAACGCCGCGGACCAGGGTTGGCCGAGGCATCGCCGCCGGCAAGGGCAAGACCGCCGGCCGGGGCACCAAGGGCCAGAAGGCGCGCACGGGCGGCACGATCCAGCCCTGGTTCGAGGGCGGGCAGACGCCGATCCAGATCCGCGTCCCGAAGCTGCGCGGCTTCACCAACCGCTTCAAGGTTCCCTACGAGGTGGTGAACGTCGGCCGGATCAGCCAGTATGCCGAGCTCGGCCGTTTCGGGCAGGCAGAAGGCCGGCCGGACGCACCGGTCGCGGTCACCCCGGAACTGCTGCGGGCCACGGGCCTGGTAGGCAGCCTGCGGTACCCCGTGAAGGTTCTCGGCCAGGGCGAAGTGAGCCGTCGGCTCTTCGTCGTGGCGGACGCGTTCAGCGCGAGCGCCAGGACCAAGATCGAAGGCGCCGGCGGGACGGCCCAGATCCTGGAGGTCGGTGCCGAGACGCCGCCCCCCGGCGAGCCTTCCGAGGAGAGGCCGGCCGCACCGTCCGCCGCGGCGGCCGCCGCCGAAGCGAGCGCTGCCGTGGAGGCAGTCGAGGCCGCGGAGCGCGCCGCTCCGCCGGAGACGCCTCCGGGCAGTGAGGAAGGAGCGGAGGAGACCGATCAGGCGCCCGCCGCCGCGTCCCGCCCCCGCGCGCCGCGGCGCCGCCCCAGCCGCCCCGCCGCCGAGTAGACGGCCGTGTTCGACGCCCTCATCAACGCCTTCAAGGCGCCGGACATCCGGCGCCGGATCCTCTTCGTACTGGCGGCGCTGATCGTCTTCCGGCTGCTCGCCCACGTGCCGGTACCGGGCGTCAACCGCAGCGCGCTGTCCCAGTTCTTCGCCAACAACGCGCTGCTGGGACTGCTGGACCTCTTCTCCGGCGGCGGTCTCTCGACCTTCTCCGTCGTGGGTATGGGCGTCAACCCCTACATCAACGCGTCGATCATCATGCAGCTGATGCAGGGTGTGATCCCCAGCCTGCAGGACCTGTCGCGCGAGGGCGAGTACGGCCGCAACAAGATCAACCAGTACACGCGCTACCTGACCGTTCCGCTCGCGCTGCTGCAGGCGTACGGCTTCCTGGCCATCCTCAGCAGCCAGGGGATCATCACCCACTTCGACCTGGCGAGCGGCATCACCATCGTGCAGCTGGTGACGCTCACCGCCGGCTCGATCCTCCTCATGTGGATCGGCGAGCTCATCACCGAGCGCGGCATCGGCAACGGCGTGAGCTTCATCATCTTCGCCGGGATCGTGGGACGCGTGCCGTCGGCCGTGGGGCAGTTCCTTTCCTCGCCCGACTGGGCGGCGGGCGCGAGCTTCGCGGTCATCGCCCTGATCGCGGTGGCGGCGATCGTGTACATCCAGGAAGGCCAGCGGCGCATCCCGGTCCAGTACGCCAGCCGCGTCCGCGGGCGCCGGCTCTACCAGGGCGGCTCGACCTTCCTGCCCCTGCGGGTCAACCAGGCCGGCGTGATCCCGATCATCTTCGCCATCAGCATCATCCTGTTCCCCGCGCAGATCGCCTCCTACTTCCAGACCTCGCAGGTGCAGATCGTGGCGCAGATCGCCACCGGGGTGAAGAACTTCTTCCAGTACACGCCGGTGTACGCGATCCTGTACTTCCTCTTGACGGTGGGCTTCACCTACTTCTACACCGCATTCACCTTCAAGCCCGACGAAACGGCCGACCAGCTGCGCAAGAACGGCGGGTTCATCCCGGGCATCCGTCCGGGGAGCCCGACGCGTGACTACCTCGCGCGGGTGGTCAACCGCATCACGATCGCCGGGGCGCTGTTCCTGGGCGTCGTCGCCGTGCTGCCCGTCCTGGTCTCGATCGCCTTCCCCAGCCTGGGGGGCCTGGGCCTCGGCGGCACCGCCCTGCTCATCGTGGTCTCGGTGGTGGTCGAGACGATGAAGCAGCTCGAGGCGCAGTTGATGATGCGGAACTACGAGGGCTTCATCCGGTGAGGGTCTACGTCATGGTGGGCGCCCCGGGTGCCGGCAAGGGCACGCAGGCGAGCGTGCTCTCGCAGCGCCTGGGGCTGCCGCACGTGGCATCCGGCGACCTGCTCCGGGAGGCGGTGCGCGAGGGCACGAAGCTCGGTCGCGAAGCCAGGCGCTACATGGACCGCGGGGCGCTCGTGCCCGACCGAATCGTGCTGAACATGATCGACGAACGGTTGCGCCAGCCGGACGCGGCGGCCGGTGTCATCCTCGACGGCTTCCCGCGGACGCGGGAGCAGGCCGAAGCGCTCGACACGATGCTGAACCGGCACGGCGCGCGGGTGACCGCCGCACTGTACGTCGGCGTGGGCGAGGCCGAGCTCCTCCGGCGCCTCTCGGGGCGCTGGCTGTGTCGGGCCGCCGGACACCCGTACCACGAGGTCACGCATCCTCCGCGTGTGCCGGGAGTGTGCGACATCGACGGGAGCGAGCTGTACCAGCGCGAGGACGACCGTCCCGAGACAGTGCGGGCCCGCCTCGCGCAGCAGCTTGCGCCGATGTACGACGTGATCGATCACTACCGCATCCGGGACGTGCTCGTCGCGGTCGACGGCGAGCAGGAGATCGAGCAGGTCAGCCAGGCGCTGCTGCATGCCATCGAGGGTGCGGGCAGGGCGCAGGCCGCGCCAGTGGGCGGCGAGCCATGATCCTGGGCGAGCGGCGGGTGACGCTGAAGTCACCCGGGCAGGTCGAGCGCATGCGGCATGCCGGGCGGATCGTGGCGGACGTGCTCGATCGGCTCGGCGAGGAGCTGCGCCCGGGAATCACCACCCTCGACATGGACCGGATCGCCGAGGAGATGATCCGGCGCGCCGGCGCCGTCCCGTCGTTCCTCGGGGTGCCCGGCCAGGGTGGCCCGTATCGCCACTCGATCTGCGTCTCGATCGACGACGAGATCGTGCACGGCGTGCCCGGTCCCCGCCGGATCGAGGTCGGGCAGATCGTCTCGGTCGATGCCGGGGCGATCTGGGAAGGCTGGCACGGGGACGCGGCGCGCACGTACATCATGGGCGATGTCCCGGCCCGCGCCCGTGAGCTCGTGGAAGCGACGCATGAGGCGCTGCGCACGGGCGTCGCGGCCGCCGTGGTCGGCAACCACCTGGGAGACATCTCGGCGGCCGTGGAGGATGTCGCGCTGGCCCACGGCTTCGGCGTGGTGCGCGAGTATGTGGGCCACGGGATCGGCACCGAGATGCACGAAGAGCCCGGCGTGCCGAACTACCGCACGGCCAGCCGCGGCCGGCGCCTGGAGGCGGGGCTCTGTGTGGCGATCGAGCCGATGTTCACGCTCGGCTCGCCGGCCACGCGCGTGCGCAGCGACGGCTGGACGGTGACCACCGCGGACGGCAGCCTGGCGGCCCACTGGGAGCACAGCATCGCGATCACCCCGAGCGGCCCCCAGGTCCTCACCACGAACCTCCCCGGAGGTTCTGGCTTGTCGGGTTCGAATGACCTCTGATACACTTGGCGTTCGCGTGCCGGCGGCGTCTCCGTGCGTCCCGGTCGCGGACCCACCAGCAACGAGGATGCAGTAGCTGCCTGTGGCCAGGAAGGACGCCATCGAAGTCGAGGGGACGGTGATCGAGCCGCTCCCCAACACGATGTTCGCGATCGAGCTCGACAACGGGCACCGGGTCCTGGCCCACATCAGCGGCAAGCTGCGCATGAACTTCATCCGCATCCTTCCGGGCGACCGCGTGCGAGTCGAACTCTCGCCCTACGACCTGTCGCGCGGCCGGATCACCTATCGTCTGAAGTAGGCAGGGAGTCGTGAAAGTCCGAGCGTCCGTCAAGACGCGCTGTGAGCGCTGCAAGATCATCCGGCGGCATGGCACCGTGATGGTTCTGTGCAGCAATCCCAAGCACAAGCAGCGGCAGGGCTGAGGAGCAGCATGGCACGCGTCGCCGGCGTCGATCTGCCCCGCGAGAAGCGGGTCGAGGTCGCCCTTACGTACGTCTACGGGATCGGGCTGCCCACCAGCCAGAAGATCCTGGTGCAGGCCAACATCAACCCGGATACACGGGTCCGTGACCTGACCGAGGAGCAAACCAACCGTCTGCGCGAGATCATCGACCGTCGCTACACGGTCGAGGGCGATCTGCGGCGGGAGGTCGCCATGAACATCAAGCGGCTGCAGGAGATCGGTTCGTACCGTGGCCTCCGTCACCGCCGCAATCTGCCGGTGCGGGGGCAGCGCACCAAGACCAACGCGCGGCAGCGACGCGGTCCGCGGCGGACCGTCGGCGTCCGGCGCAAGAAGTAGCGAGGAGAGCGTCACCCAGGCATGGCGGAGAAGAAGCGCGTTACGAAGACGCGGCGTCGCGAACGGAAGAACGTGCCGGTCGGACACGCGCACGTCCAGGCGACCTTCAACAACACGATCGTCACCATCACCGACACCGCGGGGAACGCGATTGCCTGGGGCAGCGCGGGGGTGGCCGGCTTCAAGGGCTCGCGCAAGAGCACGCCCTACGCCGCGGCGATGAGCGCCGAGGGCGCCGCGCGGCGCGCGATGGAGCACGGCATGCGCCAGATCGAGGTGTTCGTCAAGGGCCCCGGTGCCGGCCGCGAGCAGGCGATCCGCTCCCTCCAGGCAGCGGGCTTGGAGGTGACGGCGATCACCGACGTGACCCCCATCCCGCACAACGGCTGCCGGCCGCCCAAGCGGCGACGCGTCTAGGAGCACATCGATGGCCCGCTACTCCGAGTCCGTCTGCCGACTCTGCCGCCGCGAGGGGACCAAGCTGTTCCTGAAGGGCGCCCGCTGCTACTCCAAGAAGTGCGCCGTCGAGCGGCGTCCCAGCCCGCCCGGACAGCACGCCATGCGGCGCCGGAAGATGTCCGAGTTCGGCACCCAGCTGCGCGAGAAGCAGAAGTTCCGCCGCATCTACGCGGTACTCGAGCGCCAGTTCAAGGGGTACTACGAATACGCTTCGTCCCGCCCCGGGGTCACGGGCGACAACCTGCTTCGCCTGCTCGAAACCCGTCTGGACAACGTCGTGTTCCGCATGGGCTTCGCCGCCAGCCGCGCGCAGGCCCGCCAGCTCGTCAACCACGGCCACTTCGCCGTGAACGGGCGCACCACCAACATCCCATCGTTCCAGCTGAAGCCCGGCGATCGGGTCGAGGTCCGCGAGTCGAGTCGTTCGCGCGAGCCGTTCAAGCTCGCACGCCAGACGCTCGCTTCGGCGGTCCGGCCCGACTGGCTCAGCGTGGACGCCGACCAGCTCGCCGGCAGCGTCACCGCGCTGCCGCGGCGCGACCAGATGCCGCTCGAACTGAACGAGCAGCTCGTGGTCGAGTACTACTCTAGGTAGGTTCACCGAATGATCGAACTGGAGAACCCCCAGGTCGAGTCGGTCGAAGCGCTGGGTGCCTCGTACGGGAAGTTCGAGGTCAGCCCGCTTCGGTCCGGCTACGGGGTCACGCTCGGAAACGCGTTGCGGCGCGTGCTGCTGTCGTCCCTCGAGGGTGCAGCAGTCACGGCCATCCAGATCCGCGACGTGTACCACGAGTTCAGCACGATCCCGGGCGTCAAGGAAGACGTGACGCAGATCGTCCTGAACGTGAAGAAGCTGCGCCTGAAGAGCTTCGCCCCGCATCCGGTCCAGCTCAAGCTGATCAAGGCGGGTGCCGGGGCGGTCACCGCCGCGGACATCGCCGAGTCGGCCGAGGTCGAGATCATCAACCCGGACCTGCACCTGATGACGCTCGACTCAGGCGACGTGACCATCGAGATGGATCTCACCGTCGAGCGCGGCATCGGGTACCTCGGCACCGAGCGGGCCGAGCCGCTGCCGATCGCGGTGATCCCCGTGGACGCCATCTTCTCGCCCGTCCGGAAGGTCAACTACAGCGTCGAGAACACGCGCGTCGGGCAGATGACGAACTTCGACAAGCTGACCCTGGAGATCGAGACCGACGGCTCGATCACGCCCGAGGACGCGCTCTCCCGTGCCGCCGAGATCCTCGTGCAGCACTTCGGCCTCTTCACCATGGCGGCCCGCTCGATGCCCGCGGGCGACCGCGGCGCGGCGGCGCAGCCGCAGCTGCCGGCCAACATGCTGGAGATGCCGATCGAAGAGCTCGACCTCCCGATGCGCGCCTACAACTCCCTGAAACGCAACAACATCGTGAAGGTCGGTCAGCTGCTCCAGCTCACCGATGATGACCTGCTGCGCATGCGCAACTTCGGCAAGAAGTCGCTCGACGAGATGAAGGAGCGCCTCCGCATGCGCGGCTTCCTGCCGCCCGACGAGGGGCTCGAGCCGGACGAGGCCGCCGAAGAGGAACTCTCCGACGAGGACGCGTTCGAAGACGACGAAGACGAGGGAGAGGGCTGAGCGATGGCCCATCGCGTTGATGGCCGGAAGCTCGGCCGCCAGCACGGGCCCCGCATGGCCCTGTACCGCAACCTGATCGTCGCGATCCTGCGGTACGAGCAGGTGCGCACCACCGAGGCGAAGGCCAAGGAGGTGCGCGGCATGGTCGAGCGGATGATCACGATCGCCAAATCGGGCACGCTCACCGCCCGACGCCGGGTGATCGCCGAGCTGCCCGACGAGCCGCTCGTGATCGACAAGTTGTTCAACGAGATCGCCCCCAAGTACAGCGACCGGACCTCGGGCTACACCCGGATCGTCCGGCTCGGGCAGCGGGCCGGTGACGCTGCCCCGATCGTCCAGATCGAGCTCGTCTAGGGCGGCCGGGAACGACGCCACGGCGTCGCCCCGGACCATGCCCGCCCGAGAGGGCGGCCCCGTGCGCTACCGGGCGCGGGTGGAATATGACGGCACGGACTTCGCCGGCTTCCAGGTGCAACCCGGGCGCCGGACGGTCCAGGGAGTGCTGGAGGCGGCCCTGGCGGGCCTCGCCGACGGTCGGCGGGTGCGCGTCTTGGCCGCGGGCCGAACCGATGCCGGCGTGCATGCCGCGGGACAGGTGATCGCGTTCACCTACCCCGGCCGTCTTGCCGGCAGGGAGCTGGCCCGGGCCTTCCAGGCGCTGCTGCCGCAGGATGTGGGCCTGCACGGGCTCCGCAGGGCGGCTCCGGCGTTTCACCCCCGCTACGCGGCACGCCGCCGGGTGTATCGCTACACCATCTGGAACGGGCCGCGAAGCCCGTTGCGCGAGCGTTTCGCGCTCGGCGTGCGGGCGCCACTCGACGTCGCGGCGATGTCCGAGGCGGCGTCGGTCCTCGTGGGCCGGCACGATTTCTCGGCCTTCGGCGCGGCACATCGACAACCGATCCGGACGCTGTACGGGATCCGGATCCGCAGGCAGGGACGGCTGGTGACGATCGACGTCACCGGGGACGCCTTCCTGCGCCAGATGGTTCGGAGTATCGTGGCGGCGCTGCTCCGCGCGGGGCGCGGCCAGCTCGTCGCGGCGGACCTCCGGACCGCCCTCGAGTCGCCCGGTCGGGCGCTCGCCGGGGCGGTCGTACCGCCCCAGGGGCTGTGCCTGCGGCGCGTCATCTACGACGCACCAGCTCGACGGACGGAAGAAGGATGACGACGAAGACCTACACGCCAACGGAAGAAGGGATCGAGCGCCGCTGGTACGTCGTGGACGCGACGGGCCAGACCCTGGGGCGCCTGGCGTCGCGGGTCGCGACCGTCCTGGAGGGCAAGCACAAGCCCACCTACGCGACGCACCTGGACGTGGGGGACCACGTGATCGTGGTAAACGCCGCGCGCATCCAGGTGACCCGCGACAAGCTTCGCACGAAGGTGTACACGCGCCATACCGGCTACCCGCGTGGTCTGCGCCAGGAAACCCTCGGGCAGCTGATGGCACGCCGGCCCGAAGAGGCGATCCGCCGCGCGGTGCGGGGGATGCTCCCGCGCAACCGCCTCGGCGCCCAGCAGCTCCGCAAGCTCAAGGTGTACGCGAGCGCCGACCATCCGCACCAGGCCCAGCGGCCCGAGCCGCTGGTCTGACACAGGGGATCTGCATCGAGATGACCAACCAGGCCGCCTTCTACTACGGCACCGGCCGCCGGAAGACGAGCGTCGCGCGCGTCCGGCTCATCCCCGGCGAGGGCGAGATCGTCGTCAACGGCCGCTCGCTCGACGAGCACTTCGGCAACGCCGTGAACCAGTCGGAGATCCTCCTGCCGTTCCGCGTGAGCGGCACGGAAGGGCACTTCAACGCGATGGTGCGGGTCGAGGGTGGCGGCTATCACGGGCAGGCGGGCGCGATCCGTCATGGGATCGCCCGCGCGCTCCTGCAGTCCGACCCGGAGGGCCTCCGCGTCGTGCTCCGCCAGGCCGGGCTGCTCTCCCGGGATCCACGCATGAAGGAGCGCAAGAAGTACGGCCTGAAGCGGGCGCGCAAGGCGCCGCAGTACACGAAGCGCTGATCGCCCCGCGCCCGCATCGCGACCTGCGGCGGACGCCTTTCCCTGGCGCCCGCATCGCGACCCGCGGAGGTCGCTTCTCCCGGCGCCCGGGCGCGTTGATCCGTTCACCGAGCGGCACCCGCATCCAGTGGCCGAGCGGCCTCCGGTCGGGCGAGGCGGGCGTGAGCGCATCGCCCGCCTCGAGCACGGTGCCGCCCCCGGTGGCAGGGCGGCTTCCGGTCGGGTGACACGTCCGCGCCGACCCGGCGTGCCCCGGCCGCGGGCCGTGTCGGCTCTCCCCCGCGGCACGCGGACCAGTCCGCCCGCGCAGCGTGCACGCGTACCCGCAGTGTGCCACGCTTCTCGTCGATGACCGATCCGATCTTCGAGCACTACAAGGAGGCGCTGAAGGCCGGCCACGTGGCGGTGCTGCGCGGCCAGCTCGACGACGCGCTCGCCCACTACCGGGAGGCCGCGTCGATCGCGGACGAGCGCCCGCTCCCGCACGCCAGCCTTGGCGGCGTATTGCTCCGCCTGGGCCGGACGGACGAGGCGCTCGCGGCGTACGCGCGGGCGCTCGGA
>JBJKRK010000111.1:0-8079 GCA_046704705.1 Candidatus Limnocylindrales bacterium
ACGCGAGGGCGACCTGCGCCGGCGTGGCGCCGTGCGCCCCCGCCGTCTCGCGGACCGCGGCCAGCAGCGGTGCAGTGAGCCCGAGCTGCCGCGCGCGGAACAACGGATTCACGCGGCGGATGCCACGAGGCGGCGCACCGTCCGCCGCGGCGCCGTGCGCGAGCAGCCCCTGCGCAAGGGGGCTGTAGGCGATCACGGCATGGCCCTGCTCGCGCGCGTACGGGACGAGCTCACGGGTGGGGCCGGGAGACGCCAGGTTGAACCGCACCTGGTTGGTGACCACGGGGCGGCGGAGCGCACGTTCGCTCGCTCGCCACCGCGCAAGCGGATAGTTGCTGACGCCCACGCGACGGACCCGTCCCGCAGCAACCAGGCGGCGCAGCGCCGGCATCACCGAGCGCGGCGAGACGAAGGGGTTCGGCCAGTGCACCTGGTAGAGGTCGATCGTCTCGACGCCGAGGCGCCGAGCGCTCCCGCGCGCCTGCCAGTCGACGATCGCCGGCAGGGGCGCGACGGGGAGCAGCTTGGTGGCGACGACCAGGCCGTCACGCTCGCCGTCGAGGGCCCGGCCGACGATCCGCTCGGAGCGACCGAACCCGTATGCCTCCGCGGTGTCCACCAGGGTCACGCCCAGCTCGACGGCCCGCCGCAGGATCGCCGGCGCCGTTTCGTTCGCGTAGGCGTCCCCGTAGCCCCACTCACGGGAGCCGAACTGCCAGGTTCCAAGTCCGATGACGGACAGCCGCAGGCCATCCACTTCGACGTAGCGCATGCACGCAACGGTATCGCCTGTGGCAGAAGGGCGCCCGAACCGGCACTCCCTCCCGGCCGGGACGCGCTGCCGGCGCCTGCAGTCGGGCGTCGACCGTCGCACGCGATGCGTCCGCTCGTGGCCCGGGCGAGACGACGAGTGGCACTAGGCATGCCCCGTGGGGCATGCAAGGCTGACATCGGGCCGCGGGGCCGCGCGGTTGGCCGGCCCGCTGCCGTGCCTGGCCGGGGCGCCGCCGTTTCCCCCCACGGCGTGTGCCTCGGCCGCCTCAGCGCGAGCGCGCGTCACGTCTCCTCGGGCGCGTCACGTCCACTCGCAGGATCATGCCGGCGCCGGCGGGGCCGAATCCGTTGGCCGAGACATAGAGCGCACCGTCCGGCCCGAACGTCATGGCCGTGGGATACGGCAGATGCCGGGCCACCGGCTCGAGGGAGCCATCGGGCTCGACGCGCACGATGCGCCCGCCTTCCGGCGCGAACGCCGGCGCCGTCGATTCAGGGCCCGTCGCCTCCAGGACGTACAGGCGACCGGTCGCATCGAACGCGAGGTCGAGCACGGCGGTCAGTCCCTCCACGAAGGCGCGGGGGACGCCGTCCGGTCCGACACGCACGATCCACGATCCGCCGCGGACGAACGGCAGGGTGCCCAGGTTGCCCACGAGCACGCCGTCACCGGCCGCGGCAAGGGCGGTCGGAACGCAGTGCCCGTGGGTCGCCGACAGGTCCACCAGGCGCTCGACAGTGCCGTCGAGCATGACCCGGTCGACCTCACCGTGGTTGGGCTCCACGGCGTACAGCACCCCATCAAGGGCAAGCATGCTGAACCACGTGCCGTCGTATTCGTCGTCATTGGGATCCGCCGAGACCACGGGGTGCGTGCGCAGGAATGCCCCCAGGTCCGCGATGACGCTCCAGGTACCGTCAGCCTCGACGCGGTAGACACCGTTCACCGTGTCGCGCAATCCATGCGAGCAACCGCCCCCCGCGATGAGCGCGTACAGGGTCGACCCGGCGAAGGCGACGTCGGCCACGCCGCTCACCCGCGCGCCCGATCCGGGGCTCGTCGCGCTCGAAGGCAGTCCGTCGGCGACCGTTTCGCGGGAGCCATCCGGCCGCACCCGCGAGACCCGTCCCGTCATGCCCCCGCTGTACGGGCCGATGGGTGGCGGGATCTGCCGGCAGCCCGCCCCGACCGTGCTGGCGGGTCCCCCGCGCCCGCCCTCCGCCACGTACAGGTTGCCGTCCGGCCCGAACACCAGGCCGCGTGGGCTGTCGAGCCCGTGCGTGAACGAGGAGATGCGCGGCGTATCGGGCATGTGGATCCTCCAGGCAGCGGTAGGGCGGTACTACGAGCGGTACAGGGGTGCAGCCGTGCGGCGGTGCGCCGAAACGGCCGTTTCATGGGGGCTGCGGCGAGACGAGAGCGGACAGCATCGCGGTTCTCCGGCGGCGAGAGAGACGTCGTGGCGCGGTTCTCCGGCGGCGAGACGGGAGCGGGGGTAGCATCGCGCGATGGCCGAACGCACGCAGAATCGCACGCCATGCCCGCACCTTCCTTCGGTGCGACCGCGCGTCTGCCGCCAGGACGCCACGCAGCGGCCCGTTCGCGCCTGACGTGCGCACCGCTCTCGCCCCTCGCTCATGCGTGATCGCGTCCCCGTGACCAGTCCGCCGGAACCGCGACGCATCCGGCTGGCCTGGGGCCAGTGGCTGGTCACGGCGCTGTTCGCCGCGTTTCTCGTGTACCTCGCGGGGCACGTGACCACACCGTCCGCCCTGCTGCGGCATCTGGCCCAGCCGCAGTGGGACTGGGCGGCCGTGGCGCTCGTCGGGCAGGGGGTGTCGTTCGCCCTGTACGGCGGGCTGTACAAGTACGGGTTCCGCTCCGTGGGCGTCGCGACCGGCGCCTGGCGGCTCGTCGGGATCATCTTCGCTTCCATCTTCGTGAAGACCGTGGTGCCGCTCACCGGCGCGGCCGCGATGACCGTGTTCATCGACGACGCGTCGACCCGCGGCCAGTCGGGCGCCCGGGCGGCAGCCGGGACGATCGTGGTCACCGTGATCGACCTGCTGATCGCGGTGCCTTTCATCGGCCTGGGGATGGCCGTGCTCGCCGGGCGCGGGCGCCTGGCCCTGTACGACATCCTCGGAACGGCGCTCTTCGTCGCGTTCATCGGCCTGTTGATCGTCGGGCTCGCCGTCTCGGGGCTGCACCCCTCGCTCATGGAGACGGTGCTGCACTGGGCGCGCCGGCTGGTCAACCGGGCCGGGCGGCTTGTGCGCCGGCCGGTGCTCCTCTCGGAGGGGTGGGTCAGGCGAAACGCCCACCAGTTCGCGTCGGCCGCGGCCGCGATCCCCGGGCACCGGCGGGACATCGCCGTCGCCGCCCTGTTCAGCGCGCTCCTGCATGCGGTGAACGTGGTCGTGCTGTACGCGCTGTTCCTCGCGCTGAACCGGACGCCGGGCCCCGGCGTCATCCTGGCGGGCCTCGGCGCGGCCACCGTCTTCTTCGTGATCGCCATCGTGCCCGACGGGATCGGCGCCGTGGAGGGCGCGATGGCGCTGACCTTCGTGAGCCTGGGCATCGACCCGGCCACCGCCATTCTGGTGACGCTCGGCTACCGGGTCCTGACGATCTGGGCGCCCGTGGTCCTGGGGTTCTTCGTCGCCCGCCAGCTGCGCCTCTTCGGAGGTCAGGGTGCCCTGACGGGCGCCCGCCGCGACCGGCCCGCGGCCGTGTCCTGAAGCGCCACCGACCCGAGCGGTACGATCCGGAACGTGGCACACGTCTCGCAGGAGCGTCGACCGGGCGCCGTGGCCCGCGGGTCGGGAGAACCGCCGATCGTGGTGACGTTGTCCCACCCATCGCGGGCGGCGCGGCCGGACCTCGCCGCGCAGAAGAACGAGCGGTACCTCGCGGCCGTGCGACGGGCCGGGGGCGACCCGATCCCGCTCTACCCGGACGGCCGGGGGCGCGCCATCCCGGCGGCGCTGCAGCGGATGGCCGGTCTCCTGCTCAGCGGCGGTGCGGACCTCGACCCCGCGCTGTACGGTGAGCCGCCGGACGGGGCGGTCTCGCTCGAGCCCGAGCGCGACTCGCTCGAGCTCGCCGCGTGGCAGGAGGCGGCCACGAGGCGCCTGCCGGTGCTCGGACTGTGTCGGGGCTTCCAGGCCATCAACGTCTTCTCCGGCGGACGCCTGATCCAGCACGTGGACGGGCATGCGGGCCCGTCGTACCTCGAGGGCGAGCCCCTCACCCACCCGCTCCGACTGGTGCCCGGATCGCGCCTGGCGCGCGTGCTCCGCCCGTCCGATCCCGCGGGCGGCGTCCTGCTGGTGAACAGCTACCACCACCAGGCGATCCGCGCCGGGCAGCTCGCCCCCGGGCTCGTGGCGGCGGGGTTCAGCCCGCACCCACAGGGCGAGATCGTCGAGGCGTTCGAGATCGACGAGGCGGACCGCTTCGTGGTCGGCGTGCAATGCCACCCCGAGCGGCTCGAGTCGACCCCAGGGGAATTCGCGCGACTCTTCCGGGCCTTCGTCGCGGCGGCGCGGCGCGCCGACCCGGGCCGGCCGGCCGTTGGCCCTGCCGTTCAGGCAGAGAGCGCCGCCATCGGGTAGCGTCAGGGAGACAAGACCTGCAACCCGAGGGTACGCATGACCGACCCGGATCCGCGGGCGGCGTTCGCCGCCATGACAAGGGAACTCATCGACGACTTCCGCTCCCATCAGGGCAACGTCACCGGCGGCCCGTTCGCCGGCCGCCCTGTCCTGCTCCTCACCACGATCGGGGCGAAGTCGCGACAGCCGCGGCTTGCGCCCGTCGTGTACACGCGGGACGGCGACCGATATGTCATCGTCGCCTCGAAAGGGGGCGCGCCGACGCATCCCGCCTGGTACCACAATCTCGTCGCGGAGCCCATCGTCACCGTCGAAGCCGAGGGCGAGACGTTCCGGGCGAGGGCACGCACCATCACGGGCCCTGACCACGACCGGCTGTACGCGCAGCACGCCGCCGTCCACCCGGGCTTCACCGACTACCAGCGGCGTACCAGCCGCGTCATCCCCGTCGTCGTGCTCGAGCGGCTCGATGGCGCCGCCGCCGACGCGCCTGACCCGGCGCAAGCGGGGGGCGGCACGCCGGACTCGCCGTCGGTGGCCTAGGAGGCGCGCGTGGGCACGCAGGCCCTCCGGCTGCCGGAGCACATCGCGGCCTGCCTCTTCGACCTGGACGGGGTGCTCACCGAGACGGCCACCCTCCACGCGGAGGCCTGGAAGCAGATGTTCGACGCGTACCTGCGCCGCCGAGCCACGCGCGCCGGCGAAGAGTTCCGTCCGTTCGATGCCGACGCCGACTATGAGGCCTACGTGGACGGCAAGCCGCGCTACGACGGGGTGCGCTCGTTCCTCGCCTCCCGCGGGATCGAGCTGCCCGAGGGCGATCCGCACGACTCCGCGTCCGCGGAGACGGTGACGGGTCTGGGCAACCGCAAGAACGAGCTCGTCCTGCGCCTGATCCACGAACGCGGGGTGGAAACGTTCCCCGGCTCGCTGCGCTTCGTCCGGGCGGTCCGGGCGGTCGGACTGCACACGGCGGTCGTCTCGGCCAGCGCGAACTGCCGCGAGGTCCTGCACGCGGCGGGCATCGACGACCTCTTTGAGGCCCGCGTCGACGGCGTGACGCTCGGGCGGCGGCACCTGCGCGGAAAACCGGCGCCCGATTCCTTCCTCGCCGCTGCAGCCGCACTCGACGTCGAGCCGGCGCACGCGGCAGTATTCGAGGACGCACCGGCCGGCGTGGCCGCAGGGCGCGCCGGAGGGTTCGGGTTCGTCGTCGGCGTCGATCGTGCCGGACAGGCGGACACGTTGCGGGCGGAAGGGGCGGACGTCGTCGTGGCGGACCTCGCGGAGCTCCTGGCATGATCGGGCACCCCGCCTTCAGGCCGGAGCCGTGGGCGGTGCGCGAGACGTCCTTCGATCAGGGCTTTCTGGCCCAGTCCGAGTCGATCTTCGCGCTCGCCAACGGCCACCTGGGCCTCCGCGGGAACCTCGACGAGGGTGAGCCGCGCGGCCTGAGCGGCACCTACCTGAACGGCGTCCACGAGTCGTATCCGCTGGAGTACGGCGAACGGGGGTTCGGCTGGCCGGAGGATGGCCAGGCGCTGATCTCCGTCCCGGACGGTAAGGTGATCCGCCTCCTGGTGGAGGACGAGCCGTTCGACGTCCACCGCGGGACGCTGGAGCGTCACGAACGCGTGCTCGATCTGCGCGCCGGGCTGCTCAAGCGCGATGTTCGCTGGCGTTCCGAGTACGGGCGAGCCGTCAAGGTCCACACGGAGCGGCTCGTCTCGTTCGCCGACCGCAATCTGGCCGCCATCCGCTACGAGGTGGAGGCGCTCGAGCAGCCGCTCCGCATCGCCATCCAGTCGAACCTGGTGGCGAACCAGCCCGAACAAGGGAACGGGGATGACCCCCGGGCAGGGCGCTCGCTCGGTGCCGCGCTCGAGCCGCAGCTGTCGGTGGGGCACGGGTTGCGGGTGGTGCTTGCCCACCGCACGCGCCGCAGCGGGCTCGCGCTGGCCTCCGGGATGGAGCACCACCTGGAGGCGGATGGTCCCGCCGACACGCTGACGCATGCGGAACCTGATCTTGGACGCGTGACGATCTCCGTCGCGCTGGAGCCGGGCACTCCCCTCCGGCTCGAGAAGCTGCTCGCCTACCACTGGTCCTCCGTGCAGTCGATCGACTGGCTGCGGGACCAGGTCGACGCCAGCCTGGAGAGCGCGCTGGCCCAGGGCTTCGATGGGCTTGCGGCGCGCCAGCGGGAGTTCCTCGATGCGTTCTGGCAGCGTGCCGACATCGAGGTCGACGGCGACCTCGAGATCCAGCAGGCGCTCCGCTTCGCGCTGTTTCACGTGCTCCAGGCGTCCGCGCGGGCCGAGGGGCGGGCGATCGGCGCGAAGGGACTGACGGGGCCGGGGTACGAGGGCCACGCCTTCTGGGACACCGAGTCGTTCGTGCTGCCGGTGCTGACGTACGCGCTGCCCCAGGCGGCGCGCTCGGCGCTGCGCTGGCGCCACTCGACGCTTCCGCTCGCCCGCGATCGGGCCGAGCAGCTGGGACTCCGCGGCGCGGCGTTTCCCTGGAGAACGATCCGGGGCGAGGAGTGCTCGGCCTACTGGCCGGCAGGCGCGGCCGCCTTCCATGTCAACGCGGCGGTGGCGCTGGCCGCGGCCCGGTATGTGGCCGCGACCGGCGACAGCGACTTCGAGCGCGATACCGGCGTGGATCTCCTGGTCGAAAGCGCCCGCCTGTGGCTGAGCCTGGGACACCACGAGGACGGCGGAAGCTTCCGCATCGACGGGGTGACGGGCCCCGACGAGTACTCGGCGGTCGTCGACAACAACGTGTACACGAACCTGGTCGCCCAGTCGAACCTGCGCGAGGCGGCCGCGGCGCTCCGGCGCCAGCCCGACGCGGCGGCACGCCTGCAGGTGACGCCGGAGGAGCCCGGCGCGTGGCTCGCCGCGGCGGAGGCGATGTTCGTCCCCTACGACGAGCGGTTGGGCGTCCACCCGCAGGACCAGGACTTCTGCCAGCACGAGCGCTGGGATTTCGACCACACGCCGCCGGAGCACTACCCGCTGCTCCTGCACTACCCGTACCTGCAGCTCTACCGCAAACAGGTCATCAAGCAGCCCGATCTCGTGCTCGCCGTGCATGTGCGCGGCGACGCCTTCACGCCCGAGGAGAAGCGCCGCGACTTCGAGTACTACGAGCAGCTGACGGTGCGCGATTCGTCACTCGCGGCGTCGACCCTCGCGATCGTCGCCGCCGAGGTCGGGCATCTCGACCTCGCGTACGACTACCTCGCCGAAGCCGCGCTGATGGATCTGGAGGACCTGGAGCGCAACGCCGCGGACGGTCTCCACATCGCCTCGCTGGCGGGTGCGGTGAACGCGGCGATCGCCGGGCTCGGCGGGTTCCGCGACCACGGCGGGGTGCTTTCCTTTGCGCCACGGCTGCCCGAGGGGCTCGACCGGCTCGCCTTCTCGATCACGATCCGCGGCGCGCGGCTGCATGTCGAGGTGCTGCCCGACTCGGCCACGTACGGGCTCACCGGCGATGCGGCGCTGGACATCCGCCACCACGGTGCCCCCCTGCACGTCTCCCCCGGCGCACCGATCAGCCGCCCGATCCCACTGCTGCCGCGCCTGGCGCGGCCGAGCCAGCCCCGCGGACGTGCACCGGCGAGGCGGCTGGCGAGCCGGCCAGAGCCGAGGGACGAGCGCGGGACGGCATAGCGCC
>JBJKRK010000112.1:0-4440 GCA_046704705.1 Candidatus Limnocylindrales bacterium
CGCGGACAGTCCGTGGAGGCGCTGCGCGCCGCGCTGACCCAGGTCGACAACGGCATCAGAGCCCCGAGCCCGCAGCTCACGGTCGGCGACTGGCTCGACACGTGGCTCGAGACGTCGGTCCGCCCGCGGCTCCGGCCCGGGACCGTGACGATGTACCAGACGGTCGTCTCGCTCTATCTGAAACCGCGCCTCGGCTCCAAGTCGCTCGCGAAGCTGACGTCAGAAGACGTCCAGCGCATGCTCTCAGCCCTCGCAGCGGGCAAGGGCAAGCGCGGGAAGCCCCTCTCCCCCACCACCATCCGGTCGGTGTACGCGGTGCTCCGGATCGCGCTCGGGCGGGCCCTGAAACAGGGCAAGGTGGTGCGGAACGTCTGCCAGCTCGTGGATCCGCCCGCGAAGGCGCACCACGAGCTCGTGCCGCCCACGGCCGACCAGGCGCGCGCGTTCCTCGCCTCGCTGGAGGGCGATCGACTCGAGGCGCTACTGACGTCGGCCATCGCGCTCGGCATGCGCCAGGGCGAACTCCTGGCGCTCCGCTGGCGCGACGTCGACCTGGACGCCGGCACGCTCACGGTCCGCCACACGCTGGAGCGCGGGACATACGAACTGGCCGAGACGAAGACGGAGCGCAGTCGCCGGACGCTGACGCTGCCCCGCTCCGTCGTCCGGGTCCTGCGCACGCACAAGGCGCGCCAGGCGGCCGAGCAGATCGCGGCTGGCGACCGGTGGGCGAAACGGGATCTCGTCTTCACCACGCCGGACGGTCACGCGCTCGACGCGCGCAACGTCCTGCGGGCCTACCAGCTGCGCCTCGAGCGCGCCGGGCTCCCGCGGTTCAGGTTCCACGATCTCAGGCATACGTGCGCCACGTTGCTCCTGGAGCAGGGCGAGGAACTCGGCGTGATCTCCAAGATGCTCGGCCATGCGAACGTCAGCACGACGGCCGACGTCTACGCGCACCTGACGCCGGCGATGGGCCAGCGGGTCGCGGCGCGTATGCACACGATCCTCCGCGGGAGGCGCGCCTCCGGTGCCTAACGCGCAGGCAGCCAGGGCCTTCGGGGCGCTGATCCGCTACGAACAGGCCCGGGAGCGCGCCCGCGTCGTCGACGATGCCCACGCGCTCGGCTTTCGCCTGACTGCACGTTTCCGGGAGCGCGCCGGCTTGTGGCACATCGGGTCGGCGGATCCGGGCCTCTGTGCCCTCGAACTCGGCCACTGGCCCGACTGGGTCGATTCGGGTGTCGCGCCCGCCCTCGCCCGTCGAGGCCGAGTATGCCCGGCCTGCGCCGAGGCGCTCCGGGACAGGCTGGCCGCCGCCGCTGCGCGCCCCGTCCGGAGCGCCTGACTACCCTCACCTCAGGAGCCGGTGAGGGTAAACGTGAGGGTACAGACGAATCGAAGAGGCCCCCGGGAACGTCCTGGAGGGCCTCTGTCGTGCTTGGGACGGTGGTCGGGGCGCCGCGATTCGAACGCGGGACCTCTTGAACCCCATTCAAGTGCGCTACCAGACTGCGCTACGCCCCGACTCGCCCGGATTCTAGCAGAGGCGCCCGCGGTGTCCGACACGGCGTCGGCAAGGCAGGTACTCGATCCCGCGGCAGGCGCCGGCAGCGCCGTGGGCCCTCGATCCCGCGGCAGGCGCCGGCTGGGAAGGCCCTCGATCCGGCGGCAGGGCCGCCGGCCTGCGGTGCCGGCCGGTCAGCGGCGGCTCCGCGTGGCGCCGGCCTTCTGGGAGCCGCGCCGGAACCGAGGACCGCGGCGTCGCTCGCGCTCCGCCTCTCCCTGTGTCCGAGTCCGGAGCACGAGGCGTACCGGGCTGCCGGTGAACGGGTACGCCGCGCGAACACGGTTCTCCAGGTAGCGGGCGTAGCTGAAGTGCACCGCGTCGGCGTCGCTCACGAAACAGACGATCGTGGGAGGTGCGACGGTCGCCTGGGTCGCATAGAAGAACTTCGTGCGCTTGCCCCGCACCGAAGGCGGCGGGCGGTGCTGCGTCGCGTCGGCCAGCAGCCGATTCAGCTCCCCGGTCGGGATCCGCACCCTGCGTTCGCGTGCGATCTCGATGGCCGTCTCGATAACCCGGTCGATCCGCTGGCCGGTCCGCGCGCTGATGGCCAGCACCGGGGCGAAGTCGAGGAAGGGCGCTTCCGCCCGGATCCGCGAGACGTACGCCTCGAAGGTCCCCGTCTCCCGCTCGACGAGATCCCACTTGTTCAGCGCGAGGAGGAGCCCCTTGCCCTCGTCGACGACGTACCCCGCGACATGCGCATCCTGCCGCGTCAGGCCGTCGACCGCATCGAGGACGAGGATCGTCACGTCGGCACGTGCGATCGCGCGGAACGCGCGGAGGGCGGAGAAGCGCTCGGCATCCGGACCCGACGCCACCTTCCCGCGGCGCCGCAGCCCTGCCGTGTCGATGAGCGTGAGCGGCTGCTCGCCCCAGGCGAATGCCGTATCGATCGCGTCGCGTGTCGTGCCCGGGATGTCGCTGACGATGCTGCGCTCCTCGCCCAGCAGCGCGTTCAGGAGCGACGACTTGCCGACGTTCGGGCGCCCCACGATCGCGATCGAGATCGGCTCGTCCAGATCGGGCGCCGGGGCCGCCGCGCCCGGTTCTCCGGCAGCTTCCCCGGGAAACACATCCTCGACGGCCGACTCGCGCCTGCGTCGTTCCCGTTCCTCCTCGGTCTCCGGCGGCAACGCCCAGACCAGCGCGTCGAGCAGATCGCCCGTGCCGCGCCCGTGCATCGCGCTCACCGCGTAGGTCTCGTCCCAGCCCAGGCGGTGGAATTCCGTCCCTTCCAGCTCGAGGCGCGCGTTATCGGCCTTGTTCACCGCCACGAGCACCGGCACGCGCGACCCGCGCAGCAGCTCGGCCGCCTCCAGGTCCGCCGGCGTCTCGCCCGCAGCCGCGTCGACCACCAGCACGATCACGTCGGCCTGGTCGATCGCCGCCCGCGCCTGCTCCTGGACCTTCGCCTCGATGGGATCGCCCGGGCGACGTTCCAGCCCGCCGGTGTCGACGACGACGAACTGCCGCCCGTTCCACTCGGCCTCGCCGTACAGGCGGTCACGAGTGGTGCGCGCCCGATCCTCCACGATGGCGCTGCGGCGGCCGACGATCCGATTGAAGAGGGTGCTCTTGCCGACGTTGGGCCGCCCGACGATCGCCACGATCGGCAGGCCCGGTGCCGGCTGGGCGCCCGGTCGGGCGGGCACGTCAGTCGGACCGAGCGGCGCCTGCGGGGACCCGGGAGGCAGGCTTTCCTGGCGAGGTGCGGCGCTGCGTCCGCGACGCCGCAGACGACGCTCGCGCTCCGGCCGTGTCCCCCGCATCGGCAGCCGACGGAATGGAGCTCGAGCGGTACGTCGAGTCCGCAATCTGGCGGAGCGACTCCTGCGCGAGCTCCCGGGCACGGCCGCGAAGCTCCGGTGCACCTGCGACCGCGTAGATCCGCTCGGCGACCGCCACGAGGTCCTCGATCGGCGTGGACGTGCCGCCCGTGACTCCGACCACCCGGGCGTCCTGGAACGGTCCCGCGTCGACGATATCGGCGCCCGATTCGATCTGGAGCGCCGGGGTGCCCGCCATGCGGCAGAGCCGCGTGAGCTCCTTGGTGTTCGCGGAGCTGCGCCCGCCGACGACGACCATCAGGTCGACCGCGCGCGCCGCCTCGAGGGTGTCCTGCTGGCGGCGAATGGTGACCGGGCAGATCGTGTTGACGATCTTCAGCTCGTGGCAGCGGCCCACCATGAAGGCAGCCAGTCGCTCGAACTTCCACGGCGGCTGCGTGCTCTGGCTGATGAGCGCCAGGCGCTTCGTGCGCGGAATGCGCTCCCAGTCCTCTTCCTCGTCTACGACGATGGCGTCGGGGGCGAAACCGAGCAGGCCGACCACCTCCGGATGCCGCGGCGTGCCGAGCAGCACGATGGTGTAGCCCTGATCGACGAGGTCGGTCAGCGCGCGCTGCTCCTGGATGACCCAGGTGCACGTGCCGTCGATCACCTCGAGACCGCGCTGCTCCGCCCGCTCCATGACCTCCGGCGTCACACCGTGCGCCCGGATGACGACGGCGGCACCGGCCTCCACCTGGTCGAGCGACTCCACGGTCTCGATGCCCTGGGCCGCGAGCTGCTCGATGACGCCTTCGTTGTGCACGACCTGGCCGAGCGTGTGCGTCGGCTTGCCCTCGGCGGCGGCCGTCCTCGCGTAGTCGATCGCCTCACGCACGCCGTAGCAGAAGCCGGTGCGCCGGGTGATCACGACTTGTCGAACGTTCTCCATGACCGACCTAGTATCGCATGCGGCGCCGCCGAAACCCCGCGGCGGGGAGCCCCGGCGGGCGCGTCGTGCCGCGGGCGGGCTCGCCACGCACCCTGTCCGGCGCTCGTGGCGCGCACGGGCCCACGAGGCACCCTGTCCGGCGCTCGTGGGCC
>JBJKRK010000113.1:0-3337 GCA_046704705.1 Candidatus Limnocylindrales bacterium
CCGGCGTTCCACGGCGTCCCCTTCACCGTCAAGGAGAACATCGACGTCGCCGGCACGCCCACGACGCAGGGGCTGAGGGCGCTGGCCGGCGCGTATCCCCTTCGGGACGCGCCAATCGTCGAGCGCATGCGGGCGGCCGGGGCGATCCCGATCGGACGCACGAACATGCCGAGCGCCGCGGTCCGCTGGCACTGCGAGAGCGAGCTCTGGGGAGCGACCGTGAACCCCTGGGGCCGGTCGCGAACGCCAGGCGCCTCGAGCGCCGGCGAGGCTGTCGCGATCGCCACCGGGATGAGCCCGCTGGGCCTCGGCAACGACGGGCTGGGGTCCCTCCGCCATCCCGCCCAGTGCTGCGGCATCAGCACGCTGAAGCCTACCCTCGGGCGGGTCCCACAGGCGAGCTCCGTCGAGCCGGGGGACATGGCAACGATCGGTATGCAGCTCTCCGGGGTGAACGGCCCGCTCGCGCGGCGGGTCGCGGACCTCAGAGCCGCCCTCGAAGTCATCGCCGGGGTCACCCTGCGAGATCCCTGGAGCGTCCCGGCCCCACTCCGCGGCCCGGAGCTCGCCGCCCCGCTGCGGGTCGCCCTCGTGCTCGATCCCTGTGGTTGGGGAACCGCGGCGCAGGTACAGGAGGGCGTCCGAACGGCGGCCGCGGCGCTCGAGGACGCCGGCTACGCCGTCGACGAGGTCGAGCCGCCCGAGATCGAACGGGCGGCCCACGCGCTGCTCGTCATGCTGAGCACCCCGGCCATCCGGGCGGTCTGGGAGCAGGTCATGGCACCCACGATGCCGATCGAGACGCGGCGCTTCATGGCCGCGTTCTTCGAGGCGGCCGGCAATCCGGACCCGATGGCGGTCGAGCAGAGCTTCATCACGCGTCATGCCGTGCTGCGGGCGTGGGGCGCGTTCCAGGAAGCGCACCCGCTCGTCGTCGCCCCGATCGCGACGGACGTACCTCGCCTTGCGGGGACCGACCTGGACGAGGGGCAGGTCGCCGAGGACGTCCGGGCGATGCGTATGGCCACGGCGGTCAACGCGCTGGGCCTGCCCGCCGTCGCCCTGCCCGTGGGCATCGGAGACGGCCTGCCCCAGGGGGTGCAGGTGATCGGCCCTCGCTACCGCGAGGACCTCTGCCTGGACGCCGCGAACGCCATCGAGGAGCGGGTCGGCATCTTCACGCCGATCGACCCGCGGCAGACCGCGCCGAGTGCGGCTGGCGCTGACCACCAGGGAGCGGAGGGCTGAGGCATGCCACGCATGCAGATCCGGGACACGTCGCTCTTCGTCGAGATCATCGGGCAGGGGTATCCGCTGCTGCTGATGCACGGAGGCCCCGGGCCCGACCACTGGACTCTGTCTTCATTCCGCCGCCTGGCTGACGAGTTCACGCTGGTTTTCTACGACCACCGCTGCAACGGACGCTCGGACGGCGCGCCGGTCACCTCGATGACCTGGGAGAACCTGACCGCCGACGCCGACGCGTTGCGCGAGAAGCTGGGTTTCGAGCAGTGGGCCGTCCTCGGGCACTCTTTCGGCGGCAAGGTGGCGCTGGAGTACGCCCTCCGGTACCCGGACCGCCTGTCGCACCTCGTGCTGCTCGACACCGGCGGCGACAGCCGCTGGGCCCAGGAGAACGCGCCGAAGATCCTTGCCGGGCGCGGGTACAGCCCGAAGACCGTGCGGCTGGCGCGGCGTTGGTTCAATGGCCAGATCAAGCCCAGGGAGTACTTCCCGACCCTGATACGACTCGGGCCCGCATATCACCACCGGCAGGGCCTCTCGCTCCTGTTGCTGATGGGGCGGGAGATGCTCCAGGGCGCGTGGCGCTCGAAGTCGCATCCGGAAGCGCTGATCTTCGCCGGGCCCAACCTGCTCAAGGGTTGGACGGTGATGGACCGGCTCGGCGAGATACGCGTGCCGACACTGGTGATGGCAGGGCGCGACGACTTCATCTTCCCGCCCGAGCACCAGGCCCAGCTGGCGGCCGCGATCCCGAACGCGCGCCTGCGGATCGTCGAACGCGCCGGCCACAACCCGGACGCGGAGCGGCCCGACTCGGTGATGGCGGCCGTCCGCCTGTTCCTCCCGCGGACCACGGTCCAGACCCCGGCGCCTGCGCGCGCGTCCTCGTGAACCCACTGCGGGTCGAACGCCCGTCGGCACGATTGCTGCCCGAGATCCACGTCTCCGAGTCCGGGGATCCAGCTTCGCCCGCCGTGGTGTTCGTGCACGGCGGCGGCCCGAGCGGGGTGATGTGGCGGCGGCACATGGAACAGCTGGCCGACAGCTTCCACTGCCTCGCCCCCGATCTGCCCGGCTTCGGCCGCAGCAACCACCTCGGGTGCATCTCCCTGGCAGCGACGGCTGACCTCGTCGCCGAGCTGATCGAAGACCGCGTCCCGGCCGGGCGCGCCCACGTGGTGGGCCTCTCGTACGGCGGCTCGGTCGTCCTCGCCCTGCTCGATCGCCACGCCGACCGCATCGACCGTGCCGTGGTCGACGGGTCGGGCGTCCTTTCATCCTGGGTCGATCCGTTCGTGGTGGCCGGGGCGGTCGCCGTTTCGCCGATCGTCGGTTCCAGGCCGGTGGCGGCACTCCTGGGCGCGGTCGGACTCGGCGGGCTCGGCACGTCGCTCCGTGGGGCATCGCCCCGAGCGGTCAGGCACGCCTTCAGGGAGGGCTACACGGCGCCGTGTTCACGGAGACAGCTCGAAGCCACCTGTCCGGCGCTCCTCGTGGCCGGGGAGAAAGAACCCACCGTGCGTGCCTCCAACGCCGCGTTTGCCGCCCTCATGCCACAGGCGATCGCCCGCTTCGTGCCGGGGCTCGGCCACGCGTGGTTCGCCTGGCGACCCGAGCTGCACATCCGCATGGTCGGGGCCTGGCTGGCCGGGGAGGAGCTCCCGGCCGGGCTCGAGCCCGAACCTCCGTCACCCGCGTCTGTCGATCGCGTGCTGCGACTGCTCGCCAAAGGGAAGGATCTGCGGACGAACGAACGGGGGACGACCTCGCGATCGAGGTAGTCCTCCGCCGGGTCAGGCGACGGTCTGCGGCATGGCGGTCACCGGCGTCACGACGGGGGCAGAAACCCCCATGCCTGCATGCGATCTCTCGGGTCGCTCACGACGCTCGGGTCGAGCCGGGCGACCCTGAGGTCGTATCTCTCGGCGATCGCCTCCATCCCTGCCTCGAACTCCGACTCGGTGGAGCACGTGGCGCAGAGCTGGGAGATGTCGCTGGCGAGCGCGCTCTTGTCGGCAACGTTGCAGCCAGGCTGCAGGTAGCAGACGACCTGTCGTCCCATCCACTCCAATCGGGCGATCGGGTCAGCCAT
>JBJKRK010000114.1:0-5465 GCA_046704705.1 Candidatus Limnocylindrales bacterium
GGAAGTCGAGGTCCTCGACGGATGCGGTGCTCAGCCTGAGCTTGGCCGCTTTCAGGTTGCGCTCGAGCCTGCGGTTGTCGCGGTCCTGGACTTCGCGGTCGACCAGCATCCCCAGGCGCTCCTCGAATGAGAGGGCCTGGTAGTCGGAGCGTTCCAGCTGCTCGGCGAGGGCGCGGGCCATCCCGGAAAGGTTGAGGACGTAGAGCTTGTCGAGCGTCGCGTTGGTGAGCACGGGAACCTCCTTCACTGGTAGTAGCCCGCGCCGCGCACGTTCGCGTGCGCGGGACTGGGCTGATCGGGGGCGGCGGCGGGCAAGGGCTGCTGGTCGAGCCCGGTCTTCAAGATCGACTCGACGCTGCGGTAGCTGTACGCGTGCACCGCGAGCGCCCGCCCGCAGGCGGCCTCCAGGCGCTCGGCGCCGTAGCGGTGGCCGAGCCGCAGGATGCCGAGGCAGGAGCGGAAGCCCTGCTCGGGGTGGGGCCGGGAGCGCAGGATCTCGCCTGCCAGGGCGGCCGTGGCAGGCCCGGTCTGTTCTGCCCAGCGCACGATCCGCGAGGGCGTCCACTCGGCGTAGCGGCGGTGCGCCGCCGGCATGTGCGCGGCCTCGGTGGTGTGGTGACCGTGGGCTGTGCTGCGCAGGTGGCTGGCCACCCGCCTCCCCTTGAAGAAGACCTCCACCGTGGCGGCGCTGAGGCGCACGTCGCACTGCTCGCCGACGAGCTGATAGGGCACCGAGTAGTAGTGGCGCTCCACCTCCACGTGGTAATCCACGTTGACCTTGGTGATCTTCCAGACCGCGTACTCGTAGCGGGTGGGCGGCAAGGGCCGCATGGCCGGGCGGTCGAGCTCCTCAAAGAGGCTCCGTCGGCAGCCCGGGATCTTCTTGAACCGGCGGTCGTTCAGCCACGCCAGACGCTCCCGGATCGCCTGGTTCGCCTCGGCCAGGGAGAAGAACGTGCGGTTCCGCAGGGCGGCCAGGATCCAGCGCTCGGCGACCAGCACGCCCGTCTCGACCTTCGCCTTGTCGTACGCCTTCAACTGCAGGTGGTCAGCCGGTTCCGTCGCGCTTTCGTGTGACCCACCCGTTCCATCCCCTGTACGGCCAGGAGTTCGAGCTCGTCGGGTACGCCCACACCTGGGGTGAGCACCGGGTCTTCTTCCGCGCCCCCGGCGAGACGCGGGTGCGCTCCCTGCCAGCCGGCTGGACCGACGTGGAAGGTCCCGACCCCTTCCGCGCCCTCGCCGCCGGCCGGAGCTGCTTTCGGACCGACGACCTGCGGGCTCTCGTCCATCTCGTCGACGAGCTCGACCGGAGGTGTCAATGAGAATCTGCCGCGTGTGTCAGAACGATTGTGTCGCAGGGTGGAAGCCTCACGACGGGATCAGCAGCCACGTGAAGCACGGCGATGAGCGTCATAGAGCCTCAAGATGGGACAGTACGAGCAACTCTCGGCACCACGGATGCGGCATAATAAGAGATACATACCGTGTTCAGGAGGAGGACCGTGGACGCCGACCGCAAGCTCGCCGCGCTGCGTGGCCAGCACGCCGCCCATCCCCATCCCGACGCCGTGCGCGATCCGGCGTTTCGGTCGGGCAACCCGTTCTTCGATCCGCGCGATCTCGTCCAGGTGCGATACGAGATGCTGCGGCGGGTCCGCGAGGAGGGTCAGTCGGTGACCGAAACGGCGGCAGCCTTCGGCGTCTCGCGGCAGGGGTTCTATGCGGCGGCGGCCAGCTTCGCGCAGGAGGGCCTGCCGGGTCTGGTCCCGGAGCGGCCCGGGCCGCGGCGGGCCCACAAGCTTTCCGAGGTGGTGGTCGACGCGCTGCTGGCGAGATCGGCTGCCGAGCCGAAGCTCTCCTCGGCCGACCTCGCCCGGATGGTGGGCGAGCGGTTCGGGATCAGCGTCCACCGGCGGAGCATCGAGCGGGCAGTGGCGCGCCGAAAAAGGGGGCTCCGCCAGGAGGCGTGAGGATCACCGCCTCGTCGACGACCCTGGCCCGGACGTACGAGGCGCTGCGGGCAGGGGCGCTCGGACTGCCGGCGACCGGCACGCCCCGTGGACTCGCGGTCCTGCGCGGCGCCGGCATGGCGGCCTGGATGGCGGCCTGCCCGCCCGATCGCGCGGCCGTCCGCGAGCGGCCGCTCCGCCTGGTCAGCGTCCCGAGCACCGGCCCTGGGCTCGGGCGCGAGCTGGCGGGGATCCTCGCTGACATGGCCCTCGCGGGCCGGTCCTGCGTGGAGGTGGCGCCGTGAACGCTGAGCAGCACGCCAAGATCGGGGCGGCGCACCTTGCCCGCTCGGCGTACCTGTACGTCCGTCAGAGCACCCTGCGCCAGGTGCTCGAGAACACCGAGAGCACGAAGCGCCAGTACGCCCTGCGCGAGCGGGCGATCGCCTTCGGCTGGCCGTCCGACCGGATCGTCGTCATCGACTCCGACCTCGGGCGTTCGGGGGCCGACAGTGATCGGGAGGGCTTCGCCCGCCTCGTCGCCGCGGTCGGCCTCGGCGAGGTCGGGGTCGTGCTCGGCTTGGAGGTCAGCCGCCTCGCCCGCAGCTCCACCGACTGGCACCGCCTGCTCGAGATCTGCGCCCTCACCGACACCCTCATCTGCGACGAGGACGGCCTGTACGACCCGGGGCACTTCAACGACCGCCTGCTGCTCGGCCTCAAAGGGACGATGAGCGAGGCCGAGCTCCACATCCTGCGAGCGCGCCTCCTCGGCGGCCAGCGGGCCAAGGCCAGCCGCGGCGAGCTCGAGATGCGCCTGCCGGTCGGCCTCGTCACCGATCCGGTCGGCCGGGTCGTGCTCGATCCCGACGCCGCGGTCGTGGCCGCCGTGCGGACCTTCTTCGAGACGTTCCGGCGGACCGGCTCGGCGACCGCCACGGTGCGCGCCTTCCGGGAGCAGGGGTTGCTGTTCCCGCGCCGACTCGCAGCCGGACCCCACGCCGGCGAGGTCGCCTGGGGCCCGCTCCTCCACCACCGCGCCCTGCGCCTCCTCAAGAACCCGCGGTACACGGGCGCCTTCGTGTACGGGCGCACCCGCGCGAGGCGGACGGCGACCGGCGGCGAGTCCCGGATCCGCCTGCCCCGCGAGGAGTGGCACACCCTCCTGCTCGACCGGCATCCGGGGTACATCACCTGGAACGAGTACGAGGCGAACCTCCGGCGCCTCGCCGAGAACGCTCAGGCGAATGGCGCCGATCGGCGGGCGGGGCCGCCCAGAGAGGGTCCGGCTCTCCTCCAGGGCCTCGTCGTCTGCGGCCGCTGCGGAGAGCGGATGGGCGTTCGCTATTCGATGGTGCGCGGCACGCCCGTCCCCGAGTATCACTGTCAGCGCGAGGCGATCGAGTACGCGACAGGCCGCTGCGCGGTCATCGGTGGCGGCCCCATCGACCGGGCGATCGGCGAGCTGCTCGTCGCGACCGTCAGCCCGTTGGCACTCGAAGCCGCCCTCGAGGTCGAGGCCGAGCTCGCCGCTCGATCGGTCGAGGCCGACACCCTGCGCCGAGCGCAGGTCGAGCGGGCGCGCTATGAGGCTGACCTCGCCCAGCGCCGGTACCTGCGGGTCGATCCAGACAACCGTCTCGTGGCAGACTCGCTCGAAGCCGACTGGAACGCGAAGCTGCGCGCGCTCGCCGACGCCCAGGACGCATACGAGCGGGCCCGCGAGACCGACCGCTCATTGATCGACCCGGCCGAGCGGGCCCGGATCCTCGCCCTCGCGACCGACTTCCCTCGCCTGTGGGCCGATCCCGCGACGCCCCAGCGGGAGCGCAAGCGGATGGTCCGCCTCCTCGTGGAAGACGTCACCCTGGTGCGCACCGACGAGATCGTCGCCCACGTCCGCTTCCGGGGCGGCGCGGTCCGGACACTGCACCTGCCACTGCCGCTCTCGGCGCCCGACCTGCGGCGCACCGATCCCGTGGTCGTCGCCGAGCTCGACCGCCTGCTCGACGAGCACACCGACGCGCAGGCGGCCGAGCTACTCAACGCGGCCGGCCTCAAGCCCGGCGTCGCCTCGCAGTTCAGCGCCGCGATCGTCGTTCACCTGCGGCGCAAGCACCGCCTGACCGACCGGTTCACCCGTCTGCGTGCTCGTGGCCTGCTGACCCTGCCGGAGGTCAGCGAGCTCCTCGGCGCCCATCCGAAGACGGTCAATGGCTGGGCGCGCGAGGGCCGCATCCCCTCCGTGCTCGTCTCTGACAACGGCAAGCGCCTTTTCCCGCGCCCGGCCGACCTGCATCGCCCCTGCGGCTGGTGCGGCAGCCCCATCCCGGCACAGCCCACCCTCCGGGGCGGCAAGAAGTGGTGCAGTATGTCCTGCTGTCAGAAGGCATATCGGGACCGCAAGCAAGCCGCCGCGCGTGAGGATCCGACGCCCGACCTGGCCCATGAGGTGCAGTCAGTTGCATAAGCCTTGTCCCGTGGCTTCTTGGGCCGGCCGGGGATCACCGCGCAGCCGTAATGGGCGGCGAGGTCCTCGTACGTGCGGTTGAGCACGGGCTCGTAGCGGTGCGGCTGAGTGACGCCCGCGTGAAGGTTGTCCGGGACAAGGATCGCCGGACAGCGCCCGAAGAACTCCAGCATGTGCACATGGGCGGCGGTCCAGTCGGGGAGCGACTGGGAGGCCACGGCTTCGGCGTACGTGTAGTTGGAGGCGCCCAGCACGCCCACGAAGAGCTGCGCCCCGCGGACCACGCCTGTCTCGGGGTCCACGATCGGCAAGGTGTCGCCAGCGAAGTCCACGAAGCACTTCTCGCCGGCGCGGTGCTCCTGGCGCATCACGACGTCGATGCGCCGTTGCCAGGCCCGGTAGTGGTGGACGAACTGGGTGTACCCGTGGCCGTCGGGATGGGCCGCCTTGAACTCCAGCCAGAGGAGCTCGAGGGTGACCCCCTTGCGGCGCAGCTCGCGGTGTACCTGGGCCCAGTCAGGCACCGGTCGGGTGGGTGTCGCGGGGAGCGCGGGGCGACTGAAGAGGCGCGCCTCCAGGGCCGCCTCGTCCAGGTCCTCGGGCAGCGGCCAACCAAGGTCCGCCCGCCGGGCGCGGGCCAGGTAGTCGGCCACCGTGGTGTACGGCATGCGCAGCGCGGCGCCGACCTGCCGCCGGCTCAGGCCCTGGGCAAAGGAGAGGCGGAGGACTTCACGGATCTTGCGCATAGCGGAGCGGGGGCGCGGCATCGGCATCTCCTCGAACGTCCGTTCTCTTCGTTCGAGGAGGATGCGGTGCCGGACCTACCTCACGCCGGACGCTCCCGCAACCTCACCGCGAGGGTGATCGAAAACCCCGAAACAGCTGATCGGATTCGACCGAAACGAGTGATCGGATTCCGCCGAAATCCGCAGCACACGAGATCCACGATCCGTCTCAACGCGATGAATGCGTCTACCGAGGTGGTGGGGCGAAGCCGCACGAGGATCCGCGCCGAAGGCCATTTCAAGTGCGCAACCAGTGCG
>JBJKRK010000115.1:0-7797 GCA_046704705.1 Candidatus Limnocylindrales bacterium
GCTGCACCAGCCTGCGCAAGCCCCTGCGTGCTCCACGCTCCGACGCCGGCACGAGCAGCCTCGCCGTCCCCGCCCGCCACGCCGGCTGCCTGGGGTGCCCGCTGGCCCGGGCCGGCCAGCGGCTGAGCGGCGGGCGCCGGCTCCTGGCGCTGGACCTTCACGCGGAAGATGGACGTGGCGACCTGGTGCCGGATCAGCGCGCGCAACTCTTCGTACAGGTTGAACGCCTCGCGCTTGAAGGCGACGATCGGCTCCTCGCCGCTGTAGCCACGCAGCCCGATGCCACGCCGCATGTCGTCGAGCTCGGTCAGGTGCTCGACCCACAGCGAGTCGATGGTGCGCAGGAGCACCAGGCGCTCCACCAGCGCCCATGTCTCCGCACCGTGCTCCTGCTCGAGCGCCTCGAGCTTGGCGTCGCACAGCTCGCGCAGGTGCTGCGCCATCGCCTCGCGCGAGGTGATCTCCCAGAGGTCGTCCGCGCTCGTGCCCTCGCCGCCCAACCCGAGCGCCTGCACGGCCGCCGCCAGGGCGTCCACCTGCCACTCGTTCACGTCGGTCGCGGCGAGATGCTGCTCGACGAGCGCGTCGATCTCCTGGTCCAGGAAGCCGCGGATCGTCTCCGTCAGGTCCTCGTTGCGCAGGACCTTGTCGCGCTCCGCGTACACCGTCTCGCGCTGCTTGTTGATGACGTCGTCGTACTCCACGACGTGCTTGCGGATGTCGAAGTTGTACCCCTCGACACGCTGCTGGGCGCCCTCGATCGTGCGCGAGACCAGGCGTGACTCGATCGCCACGTCCTCTTCGAGCCCGAGACGCTCCATGAGGGAAGCGACGCGCTCCGAGGCGAAACGCTTCATCAGGTCGTCTTCGAGCGACAGGTAAAAGCGTGAGGAGCCGGGATCGCCTTGGCGTCCCGCACGGCCGCGCAGCTGGTTGTCGATCCGGCGCGCGTCGTGGCGCTCGGTGCCGGCGATGTGCAGCCCGCCCGCGGCCACGACCCGATCGTGATCCTCGTCGCAGATCGCCTTCGCCTCGGCGAGCGCCGCCGCGTACTCCTCCTTCGAGGCCTCGGCGGGGTTGATCCCCTTGCGGTGCAGGATGTCGGAGGCGAGGCCGTTCGGGTTGCCGCCCAGCATGATGTCGGTACCGCGGCCGGCCATGTTCGTCGAGATCGTGACGGCGCCGGTGCGCCCCGCCTGCGCGACGATCGAGGCCTCGCGCTCGTGGAACTTCGCGTTCAGGACCTCGTGCTTGATGCCGCGGCGCTTCAGCATGTCGGAGAGCACCTCGCTCTTCTCGACGCTGACCGTGCCGACCAGGACCGGTCGGCCCTGCTCCTGCATCTCGACGATGTCGTCGATGACGGCGCTGTACTTGCCGACCTCGGTGCGATACACGAGGTCGGCCTCGTCGTCGCGGATCATCGGGCGGTGGGTGGGGACCGCGACCACCTCGAGGTTGTAGATCTTGTGGAACTCCTCGGCCTCGGTCATCGCCGTGCCCGTCATGCCGGAGAGCTTGTCGTACAGGCGGAAGTAGTTCTGGAAGGTGATCGTGGCGAGCGTCACCGACTCACGCTGGACCCGCAGCCCCTCCTTCGCCTCGATCGCCTGGTGCAGGCCCTCGGACCAGCGCCGCCCCGGCATCTGGCGTCCCGTGAACTCGTCGACGATGATGATCTCGCCTTCCTTGACGATGTAGTCGCGGTCGCGCTTGTACAGGGCGTGGGCGCGCAGCGCCTGCTCGAAGTGGCGCGCCAGGCGCGGGTCGGCGTCGAACATGTTCTCGACGCCGAGCCACTTCTCGATCTTCTCGACCCCCTCCTCGGTCGGCGAGACGGCCTTCTCCTTCAGATCGATGAAGTAGTCGCCACCCTCTTCTTCGCCTTCCGGCCGCGGCCGCAGGCGCGGCACGAGCCGGGCGAACTGGTAGTAGAGGTCGGCCGACTCCTCGGCCTGGCCGCTGATGATCAGCGGGGTGCGCGCCTCGTCGATCAGGATGTTGTCGACCTCGTCGACGATCGAGAAGTAGCGCTCGCGCTGCACGCGCTGGGTGAGGTCGACCACCATGTTGTCGCGCAGGTAGTCGAAGCCGAACTCGTTGTTCGTGCCGTACGTGATGTCGGCCGCGTACGCCTCGCTTCGTTCGACCGGGCGCAGGTACATGAGCCGCTCGTCGGTGGCGTGGTAGTCGGGGTCGAAGACGAAGGCCGACTCGTGCTGGATGATGCCGACCGACAACCCGAGGCCGTGGTAGATCGGTCCCATCCACTGCGGGTCGCGCTTGGCCAGGTAGTCGTTGACGGTCACCACGTGCACGCCGCGCCCCGACATCGCGTTGAGCGCGGCGGCCAGCGGGGCCACGAGCGTCTTGCCCTCGCCGGTCTTCATCTCGGCGATCTTGCCCTGGTGGAGCACCACGCCGCCGAGTAGCTGCACGTCGAAGTGGCGCATCCCCGTGGTGCGGCCGCTCACCTCGCGGGCGGCGGCGAACACCTCGGGCAGGACCTCGTCGAGCGCCGCCTGCAGGCGGGCCAGGTCGTGCTTCTCGCGTTCGCGGCGGAACTCGCGACGTCGCTCCAGGTCCGGATGCTCGAGCTCGTCCTCCGACGGCTCGGACGGCTCGGCCGCCTCGGCGACCTCGGCGCGGATGTCGCGCATGCGCTCCAGGATCTGCTCGCCGGAGAGCGTCTCGAACTCGGGGCCCAGCTCGTTGATCTGATCGACATACGGTTGCAGCCGCTTCAACTCCCGATCATTGGAGTCGATGAAGCGGCCGAAGAAGTTCATCATCGGACCAAGAAGTATAGGACCGGCCGCATCGCCGCCGTCCGGCGGCGCCGGCCCGAGGACTCGTGAGTGGCGCGGGGTTCAGCCCTGCCAGAAGTCGGGCGGGCGTCGCTCAGATGTGCCAGAACCCGGTGCCGTACCCCGCGAGGATCAGCACGAACGTCACGACCGCCAGCGCGGCGAGCAGCGCGACCGCACTGAGGGGCGACACGAGCGACGCCTCCGGATTCCGCAGGCCCGGTGGGCGCCAGCGCGGCGAGCGCAGCCTGCTGCGCCAGTCCGCCCCCTCGGTGGGCGCGGGTTCGAGCCCCTCGGGGCCCTGTCGGTAGAGCTTGAGCGACACGCTGCGACCTTTCGTTCTGGTGTTCAGCGGGACGGCGAGGACGCGACCGTCCGGCCGTCGTCCCAGAGGAGCATCTCCTGCACCAGCTGGATCTCGCTGGAAAAGAGGGCTCCAACCGACTCGCCGAGGTGAATCCGCCGGATCGCTTCGCCGATGAGCGGGGCGACCGACAGCACGGTGATCTCGGGCAGACGCTTGTACACGGGGAGCGGGATCGTGTCGGTGAGCACGACCTCGCGGACACCCGACTTCTGGATGCGGTCGACGGCGGGGTCGGACAGCACGCCGTGGGTGGCGCAGGCGTAGATCTCGTCGACGCCCTCGCGCTGCAGCGCGCGCACGACCTCCATCAACGTGCCCGCCGTGTCGATCTCGTCGTCCACGACGATCGCCCGCCGCCCACGGACCTCGCCGATGACGTTCATCAGCTCGGCGCGATCGAGGTTCCCGACGCGCCGTTTCTCGATCACCGCCAGCGGGGCATCGAGGAGCTCGGCGAACGCCCGGGCACGTTTCGCGAAGCCGAGGTCGGTGACGACGACCGGGTTCTCCAGGTGCTTCAGGCGGAAGTACGTGGAGAGCAGCTGCACCGCGGTGAGCTCGTCGACCGGGATGCTGAAGAAGCCCTGGATCTGGCCCTGGTGCAGGTCCATCGTGAGGAGGCGGTCGGCGCCGGCCACGCTCATCATGTCGGCGATGAGCCGCGCCGTGATGGGGACGCGCGGCTGGTCCTTCTTGTCGGAGCGCCCGTAGGCGTAGTACGGCACGACGGCCGTGATGCGTCCGGCGCTGGCGCGCTTGAACGCGTCGATCATGACGAGGAGCTCCATGATCGACTTGTTGACCGGGCGGCAGGTGGGCTGGATCAGGAAGACGTCGCGCTCGCGGACGTTGTCCAGGATCTTGACGAAGATGTTCTCGTTGGCGAACTCGAACACTTCGGCCCGCCCGAGCTCCACCCCCAGATACCGGCAGATCTTCCGCGCCAGGTCCAGGTTGGCGTTCCCTGCGTAGACGTCGAAGCGTTCCGCGTACGCCGCGTTGTTGTGTTGCCCGAAGGCGCTCACCCGCTCGCCTGCCTCACCGCTGACCGGCCGTGCCCGGGGAACCTGCTGGTCCTGTCGCACCCGGGGAGTCACCATTGTCGTCCAAGGCCCGCTGTTCCGCCAGCCCGGCGCGGAAGACCGCGATGCCGGCGACGTGATCGCCCTCGTTCAGGCGCATCACGATGACGCCCCGCGCCGCGCTCCCGTAGCGGTTGATGGACTGGACATCGGTGCGCACGACCTGCCCGCTGGAGCTGATGAGCAGCAGTTCCTCGTCCTGCTCGGTGACCAGCTCCACCGCGGCGACGCGACCGGTGCGGCGTGGCTCGATGGAGATCAGGCGCACGCCCTGGCTGCCACGATGCATCGTGCGGAACTCGGACAGGCGCACCCGCTTCCCGTACCCCGCTTCGGTCAGGACGAGGATGTCGGCGCCGGGTCGCACCACGCCCATGCCCACGACCGCGTCCAGGGCGCCCGTCAGGCGGATGCCGATCACGCCCGCCGCGTCGCGGCCCATCGCACGGACCTCGCGCTCGCTGAAACGGGCGATCCGGCCGTCGGCGGTGGCGAGCACCACGTCGTCCCGTCCCGAGGAGACATCCACCCAGGTGAGCTCGTCGCCCTCGGCCACCGTGATGGCCCGGATGCCCGATGAGCGGACCTTCTCGAACTGCTCGATGGGGGTCTTCTTGATGATGCCCTTGCGCGTCGCGAGCACCAGGTTGTGGCCCTTCTCGAAGTTCGGAATCGTGATGACCGCGAGCACCGTCTCGCCGGTTTCGACCTGAACCCCCTCGAGGTTCACGATCGGGATGCCCTTCGCGGTGCGGCTCGCGTCGGGCACCTGGTGCACCTTCGAGCTGAACACGCGGCCGCGGTTGGTGAAGAACAGCGCCCAGTCGTGCGTGTTCGCGACCAGCAGGTGCTCGAGAGCGTCCTCCTCCACCGTGCGGGCGCCGATGATGCCCTTGCCGCCGCGGGCCTGGCGGCGGTACGTCGCGAGCGGCTGGCGCTTGATGTAGCCGCGGCCCGAAACCGTGACCACCACGTCCTCGTCGGCGATCAGGTCCTCGTCGGTCATCTCCCGGTTCGCGTCGCCCGCGATGCGCGTCCGGCGGGGACCGGCGTAGCGCTTCTTCAGGTCGGTGAGCTCGTCCCCGATGATCGCGTCGATGCGGCCCGGGTTGGCGAGGATGTCCTCCAGCTCCGCGATGAGCTGGATGACCTCGAGGTACTCCTGCTCGATCTTCTGGCGCTCGAGCGCGGCCAGGCGGGCGAGGCGCATGTCGAGGATCGCCTGCGCCTGCAGCTCGGAGAGCTGGAAGCGCTCCATCAGATTCGTCTTCGCCGTCTCGACGTCGCGCGAGTTGCGGATCGTCTGGATGACCGCGTCCAGGTTGTCGAGGGCGATCTTCAGGCCCTCGAGGATGTGCGCGCGGTCGCGTGCCTTGCCCAGGTCGTACTCGGTGCGCCGCCGTACGACGATCCGCCGGTAGTCGATGTAGTGCTGCAGGACGGCCTTCAGCGGCAGGGTCTGGGGCTGCCCGTCGACCAGGGCGAGCATGTTCAGGTTGAAGGCGAGCTGCAGCGGCGTGTGCTTGAAGAGGTTGTTCAGCACGGTGCGCGGGCTCGCGTCGCGCTTGCACTCGATGACCAGGCGCATGCCGTCGCGGTCCGACTCATCCCGGATGTCGGCGATCCCCTCGATCCGCTTGTCGCCCACGAGGTCGGCCATCTTCTCGATCAGGACGGCCTTGTTCACCTGGTAGGGGAGCTCCGTCACCACGATGGCCATCCGGCCGCTGCGCGTCTCCTCGAAGGCGCACTGCGCGCGCATGACGATGCGCCCTCGGCCGTGCGCGTACATGTCGCGGATCGCGTCGATCTCCTCGACCTGGCCCGTGATCGGGTTGCGCCGCTTCTCCATGCGGAAGATCGTCCCCCCGGTCGGGAAGTCCGGGCCCAGGACGTACTCGCACAGGTCGTCGGAGGTGAGTTCGGGGTTCGCGATCAGCGCGGCCACCGCGTCGGCGACTTCGCCCAGGTGATGGGGCGGGATGTTCGTCGCCATGCCCACCGCGATGCCCGCGGAACCGTTGATGAGCAGGTTGGGGAGCTTGCCCGGTAGCACCGACGGCTCACGCTTCGTGCCGTCGTAGTTGTCGACGAAGTCGACCGTCTCCTTCTCGATGTCGGCGAGGAGCTCGGCGGCGATCGCGGTCATGCGCGCTTCGGTGTAGCGCATCGCCGCCGCGGGATCGCCGTCGACCGAGCCGAAGTTGCCCTGCCCGTCCACGAGTGGGTAGCGCATCGAGAAGTCCTGCGCCAGCCGCACGAGCGCGTCGTACAGCGCCACGTCGCCGTGGGGGTGGTACTTGCCCATCACCTCGCCCACGATCGCGGCGCACTTGCGGTACCCGGCCGCGGAGGTCAGGCCCATCTCGTGCATCGTGTAGAGGATGCGGCGATGCACCGGCTTGAGCCCGTCGCGGACATCGGGCAGCGCGCGGCTCACGATCACGCTCATCGCGTAGTCGAGGTAGCTCTCCCGCATCTCGTCCTCGATGCGGACGGGCAGCACGCGTCCCTGTTCGTCGGTCACGCCGGTTGCGCTCCTCTCACTCGCGTCGTGCGGCGACGGGCGCTCCCGTCGACCCCGCCTCGATCAGGTTCGCGAACGCGCGCGACGCCTCGCGCGCTCGGCTGGTGTCCTCCGGCCCCCGCCGCAAGCCGCGCACCCGTGCGCGTACGGCGCTGCCGTGCTCGGGCGAGAGCACCGCCGACGCGTCGCGCACCACCCAGGCCCGGTTGCCGTCCCGCAGCTCCACGGCACGCTGCGCCTCCCGGTCGAGCAGCCCAGCGACGCCGACGGGGTCCACCTGGTGCCAGGAGCGGAGGGCCCAGCCCAGCGCCTTCTGCACCATGGGATCCGCGTCGCCGGCGAGCAGGTCGACCAGCTCGAGCGCCGGGCTGCCCGGAGCGAGCCGGCGTCGATCGGCCGGGACCACCTCATAGGGGAGCGAGGCGATCGTCGCGCCGACGAGGCGGCGCTCCCAGCGCGCCGGCGAGTAGACGAGCTGCTCCAGCTCCGCCCAGCGGTACGCCTCGAGCAGGATCCCCAGCGCGTATGCGTGCGCGAGCTCGTCGACGTCGATCCAGCACGTCGCCGCGCGGCTGAGCTCGCGAAGCAGCTGCCAGCTGCGCTCCGGGTCATCCTGCAGGCTGCGCCGCAGCAGCGGGAGTGTCAGGCGCCGCACCTCGTGCATCGGCTCGCGACGGAGCCGTTCGGCCAGCCAGAGGGCCTGCGCGGCGGTCGCCTCGCGGAGGCGCGGACGCAGACCACGCAGGACGGCCTTCTGGATCGGCTCGCGCACCCCCAGGTGGGGGCCGATCCCGGGCGCGATGCGCTCCTCGCCCTGTGCGTACGCGGGATCGGCGAGTTCCGCGTAGCCGTCGACGAGCGCGGCCACGTAGGCGTCGGGCTGATCGAACAGCTCGGCGAGCTCGCGGCCCAGTCCCAGGGCGCGGTCGCGGGCGGGCGACTGAGTCCGCCCGCCTGCGCCCGGCGACGTCTGTCGCGACGTCTCTGAGACGGCGGCTGCCGGCGGCCCTGAGA
>JBJKRK010000116.1:0-7387 GCA_046704705.1 Candidatus Limnocylindrales bacterium
ATCGAAGGGACGCATCAACAAGCGCATCCGCATTCAGGTGGTCGAAGCGTAGCCGTGGCCGACACATCGGTGCCGGCCGCCTGCGCCCCGGAGGGACAGCCGTCATGAAGGTGGATCTGACGCTCGATGCAGCGTCGCCAGCGAGCGCCGGCCAGATCGCGCGGGCGGCAGAAGCGCTCGGGTTCGATGCCATCTGGTTCGCCGAGACGGCGCACGATCCGTTCATCGCGGCCGGCCTTGCGCTCGCCGCCACGCGTCGGATCACGGTGGGCACGGGGATCGCGGTCGCCTTCGCTCGCAGCCCCGTGGTGCTGGCCCAGAGCGCGTTCGACCTTGCCGCGCTGGGTGGCTGCAGGTTCGCGCTCGGGCTGGGCACGCAGGTGCGCGGGCACGTCGAGCGTCGCTTTGGCATGCCTTGGAGCGCCCCGGCGCCCCGGCTGCAGGAGTGGATCGGCGGGATCAGGGCCGCCTGGTCGAGCTGGCAATACGGCACGCCGTTTCGCTACGAGGGCGAGCACGTCCGCCTCTCGCTGATGACCCCGTTCTTCAGCCCGCCGCCGCTCGAGGTCCCGCCTGCCGCGGGAACGTCGCGTATCCCGCTCTCGGTGGCCGGCGTGGGACCCGGGCTGATCCGGCTCGCGGGTCGGCACGCCGAGGGGTTCCAGGTGCACCCGCTCCACACCCGGATCTATCTCGCGGACACCGTGGTCCCGGGGCTGCAGCAGGGTGAGGCGCTCAGGGCCGACCACACCACGCGTTCCGAGGCCGATGGGCGTGACCTGGCAGCGGTCGCGGGGAGCCGGACGGAGCGCATCGTGCCGGTGTTCCTGGCACCCATGGAGGATCCGGCGGCGGTCGAGGAGGTACGCCGACGGATCTCCTTCTACGCCTCGACGCCGAGCTACCGCCGCGTCCTGGCGACACATGGCCGCGAACACGCCGGTGAGCGTCTGAGCCGCCTCGCTGCCGCCGGGCACTGGGACCGGATGGCGGCCGAGATCGACGACGAGTTCCTCGCCGAGGTCGCGGTGGTGGGGCCGGTCGATGCCCTCGGCGACCTGCTCGCGGCGCGCTGTGCCGGGATCGCCGACCGCGTCCTCCCGCTGCTGCCGCTCGAACTGGCACCGGACGGTGAGCCGCGAGACCGGCAGCGGTGGGAGCGGCTGCTGAGCACGCTGCACTCGGCCTGAGCGAGCACGCTGCGCTCGATCTGACCTGGCGAGCGCCGGGGCGGCGCGCCGGAGCCACTGACCTGGCGAGCGGCCGGGGCGGACCGCCGCCCTCTCGCGCGCTCACGCAGTCGCGCGCACGTCCCGTTCGAGCGCGGACTCCCGGATCTCCGCCTCGATCTCGGCCACGCCGCGCAGGATGGCGACCTTCAGCCCATCGAGATCCGCGTACACCTTCTTCGTCGCCGTGCTGATCGACGTCAGGTTCGCCTTCATGCCCTGGACCGCCGAGAGTTGCGCTCGGATCGACTCCAGCGCCCGCGCGATGGCGTCCGTGTCGACGCTGGCCGGCGCATCGCGGAGCGTCTCCAGGGCGAACACACGCGCCATGCGGATCGCACACTCCAGCGGGAGCCGGTCCGGGGCCGATGGATCGAGCACGCACCACACATCCCGCCCCATGATGTGGAGTGGCGCCACGTTTGCCGGGGCGTGTGCAGGCGTGAACACGATGACGGCGCTCTGCGCCGCTCGGTTCTGGCGCGCGGCGGCCAGCTCCTCGACGATGGCCCGGGTGCTGAGGGCGCGGTCCTTGGACTCGATCACGACGCGCAGGTCGGTGCCGTGGGTCCAGGTTGGATCGAGCGTGAGGACGAAGTCGCCCTTCTTCGCCTTCAGGGTCTCGCCGGACAGCGTGCCGGTTCGCTCCACGGCGTCGCCCAGGCCGGCCGCGACCTCGCCGAGCAACCCCTCCAGGAGGTCCTCGAAGTCGGTTCCTTTGACCGCGGAGCGAGCGCGCTCCGTGGCCCTGGCCTGCGCCGCCATCTCCAGGCCGGTGATGCGCGCGGCGAGGTCCTCGAAGCCCTTGCCCACCTCGGTCCGGAACTGATACAGGGGCGATCCCAGGCGGGTCGGATCGAGCAGCTGGGCGAGCTGGCTTCCATCACCGTCGAAGTACCGCCCGAGCAGCGCGTGCAGTCGTCCGATCGCCGAGTCCCGCCGTGACTCGTCGAACAGGTCAGACACGAGCCGCCGCAGCGCACCCTGGTCGCCCAGGAACCGCTCGAGTGTCCGCGGTAGCCGACCGCCGTCTTCAGCGAACTGCTCCCGGAGTGCGGCCTCGAGCGCTCTCCCAGCCTGCTCGTTCCGTGCATCGAGCTGCGCGACGAGGCGGGCGAACTCCTTCTCCACGTAGTCGACGTTGACCGTCACGCCAGCGTCCCGCAGGCAGAGCAGACCGACCCGCAGGGCGCGCTCCACCAGGCTTGCCCGGCCCGCATCCGGTTGCTCGGCAATGAAGCGGGCGAGGTCGGGATCATGCAGCTCGAGGTGTTCGACGTTGATGCGGTCCCCGGAGACCGAGACGGCGGTGCTCATGCCCGCAGCTTCCGGCGCCGCCGTGTCAGCTTGCGCGTCACAGCGGCCTGCGCGTCACAGCGGCTTGCGCGCCGCCTCGAGCTGGAGAGTGGGGACCGCGTTGACTGCCGCACGCCGGCGCCTGTCCCCAACCGGCACTGGCTCACGGCCCCCACCGTGGCGGAATCTGCGGCGCGAGCCGCGCAGTGGATAGGGCCGGCCGGCCCGGCCAGTGGCGCCGCGTGGCCCGGTCCGTGGCGCCGGGGGTCTCGCGCGGCATCCAGGATCCGAGCGAGGCCGCCCCACTCGGGCCGGACACGCGACCCCGGGATGCGAGCCTCCCCTCGACACGGGTCCTACCCTTGTGCAGTGCACGACCTCCGGGACGGTCACCGCGTCACGCTCCTGCTCGCAGGGCGCAGCGTGGACACGCTCCAGGATCTCCCGCCGCGGCCGGGCCGCCTTCTCTTCGTGGGCCTCAACCCGTCCGACGTGAGCGTCGCGGCCGGTCACTACCATCAGGGGCACCTGGGCCACACGTTCTGCCGGCGCCTGATCTCGGCGGGGCTCCTCCCCGCGGGCACCCGCCTGGAACTCGCCTGCGAGGCGCTCGTCGAGGCAGGTCACGGGATCACCGACCTGCGCAAGGTGCCCAGTCCCAGGGACGACGCGACCGCCGGCGAGCTTCGCGCCGGCGTCGGCACACTCTGGCAGAAGATCGCCCTGTGGCGTCCGGCGGCGATCGTGTTCATCTACAAGCGAGCCGCCGAGGCGGCCGCAGGGAGGCGGCTGCCGGAACAGTGGGGGCAGATCGAGGACATGGCCCTGGCTGGTCGGCCCTGCTTCCTGATGCCTGGACCGTACGCACCGGCCGAGGAGGTCACGGAAGGCCTGAACCTGCTGCGCAACCTGGCCGCGGCGATTCGACCCGCCGGGCACTCCATCCAGGCCTTGACGGAGCCCCCCGCCAGCTGACCCGGCGCGCGCCCCTCGGGATCCCCGTCATCCCTCCCAGCGGTTGGGGCAGAGGCGCCGGTAGTCGCAGCGTCCGCAGGTCGCCCGCGACGGGGTGGCGGCGAAGTCGCCCGAGCGCACCCGCCGTGCCACCGCCACGAGGCGGTTCGCCATCTCATCGAGCTGCGCGTCGGTGCGCGTGGTGGAGAGTGCCAGATCCGCCTCGGTGAAGTAGAGCGTGAGGCGCCGGGGGGCTGGCAGCGGTTCGCCGCTCACCGGGTCGCGCACGGTGCCCGCCCGCATGGCAAGCGCGTAGGTGGTGAGCTGTTCATCGCCGTCGACATCGGCCTGTGTCCGCGCTCGCCCGGTCTTGTAGTCGATGAGCTCGAGGGAACCGTCAGGGTGGCGGTCGATGCGGTCGATGACGCCGCGCAGATGGACCGGCGCTTCGCCGTCCCCGGCTTCGACCGGCAGCACGAAGGGCACTTCGAACAGCAACGCCTCGGAGAGTCGACGGAGCTCGCGCTCGTAGAAGGCGCGGAGGATGGGCCGCGAGCGGTCCTGGTATGTCTGCGCCAGCGTCAGGTCCGCGAAGCGCTCCGGCTCCCAGACGGCGTCGAAGCAGGCCTGGAGCTCGGGCATGCCCGGCACGGGAAGCCCGGCCGCCAGCGCCTCCCGCCGGGCCCTGCTGAATGCCTCGAACGCCGCATGCACCATGGTGCCGAAGCTCAGATACCCCTTTCGCTCCTCCTCCGGGACCGGGATCAGGTAGACCCGCTCGAAGGCGTACCGCAGCGGGCACTCCAGGTACGTGCGGAACTGCGAGTGGCTGAACGACGGCGGGAGCGGCGCGAGCCTGAGCAACTCCCTCCCCGCGGATGCGGTGCGGGCGACCGACTGGAGGGTCGCCGTCCCCCCGCCGCGTCCGGCGCCTTCGGGCCCGGCGTCTTCGACCGCACGCGCGGCTTCCTCGGCGACCGCCAGCAGCTCGCCGGTGAGCCGGTCGCGCTCCCGTTCGTCGCGCCCGCCCAGCGCCTCCAGGGCGCCGATCAGCTCGGCCGCGCGCCTGCGCAGGGCAAAGCGACGCTCGAGCTCGTCCGCCACGGACCCGTCCGGGGGCTGCGTTCGAGTCGGTCCGAGCATCCCAGGGGCGTCGGGGTGCGTGGCTGCGTCTTCGGCGGACGCGCGCCGGCGCAGGACCGCGTCGTCGACCGACTCTCCCTCGGGCACCACCTCCGTCGCGAACCGGCTTGCCCGTTGCCGTCCCCCATCGTCGACCGCGGCCAGGACGAGGTGGCGGCGCGCCCTCGTCATGGCGACGTAGCACAGGCGCCGCTCCTCGGCGATGACGAACTCGTCGGGTGGCCGCTGCCGCAGGAGCTCGACGGGGATGATCAGGTCTTCCGAGCGCTCGTCCGGGAACTGCCCCTCGACGAGACGCGGCACGATCACGGCCTCGAACTCCAGGCCCTTCGCCTGGTAGACCGTCATGCACTGCACGCCGTCGATGTCGGCGGGAAGCGCGGCCGTCGCCTCGAGGTCCCCGCCGGTCTCCTGGAAGACGTCCAGGTAGGCGATGAAATCGGCGAGGGACGCTTCCGGCTCCTCCTCCTGCCAGGTCGAGACGAAGCGGAGCAGCCGCCCGATCGCAAGCACGCTTCGCTGCGCCTCCGGCGTGGCGACGGCGACGAGGTCACGCAGCACGCTCGTCCTGGCGAGGTACTCGTCGAGCAGCGTGAACGGGCCGTCGCGGTGGGAGCGTGCGGCGAGCGGGTCCAGGCAGGACATCATGTGTTCGAGCCGGGCACGCATCCGGCCGTCGAGCTCCTCCCGCCGCGTCCTGACGCCTGCGCTGCCGATCCGTCCGGCCGATGGCGTCCTCGCGACATCGCTCCGATTGCGCCGACGTGGTCGGCGCCCTCCGCTCGCCGCCAGCGACGGCGGCTCGTCCAACCAGCCGAACAGGGTCAGGGGCACCGGTCCCGCCCCCGACCCGGTGCCTGTCGCGGGGTGATCGCCATCCTCTGCGGCTGGGCCGACCACATCGACTTCGATCTGGCCCGTTCGGAGCACCTCGGCCACCTCCTCGAAGACCGGGCGGCCGTCGAAGGAGGCGGCGCGCGTCAGACGCAGGATCTCGACGGCGTCCAGGCGCCAGGGCCCCGCCGACAGGAGCCGCGCCAGGCTGGCCGAGTCGTCCGGGTTCGCCGCGACGCGCAGCGCGGCCTCCAAGTCGCGGATCTCGGGAAGCGCGAACAGGCCCGTCCCCCCGATCACGGTGAAGGGGATGCCGGCACTGCGCAGGCGCTCCACGATCAGGTCCCGGTGCCGGTGCCGCCGGTACAGCACGGCGACGTCGCTCCAGCGTCTCGCCCGGCGACTCCCGTCGGGCAGTGAAATCTCGGCGGGTAGCGACTCGAAGCAGTGCCGTACCTCTTCGACGACGGCAGCCGCCTCGTCCGCCTCGTCGCGCGCGACAACCACCGCGACCCGCTCGCCCTGGGCGTGGCTCGGCTGGAGCGGGGCATCCGCCTTGAGACGCCGGGGGTTCTGAGCGATCAGCCGCCCCGCGGCGGAAAGGATCCTGCCGCTCGACCGGCGGTTGGTCAGCAGGTGCGTTTCGGAGACCGGCCGGGACGGCCGGGTGGGCTCCCAGTCCGGCGCGCGGCCGAAACGGGTGCGGAACTGCTCGAACGCAGCGTAGCTGGCGCCGCGGAAGCGGTAGATCGACTGATCGTCGTCGCCGACCACGACGACGTTGTCCGGGCGATCGGGCGTGCGGCCCAGGAGCTCCAGCAGCAGGATCTGGGCCATGTTCGCGTCCTGGAACTCGTCCACCAGAATGTGGCGGTACTGGCGCTGGTACCGGCGCAGGATGTTGGGGCGCTCCTCGAACACCGCGATCGCGCGCTGGATCTGCTCGCCGAAGTCGAGCACGCCTCGTTCCGCGAGCGCCGCCTGGTAGACCGCGTACACATGCGCTTCCTCGAGCAGCCGGAGGACTTCGAGTGCCTCGGCGTCGCGCAGGAAGGTGGGCTTCAGCCCTTCCGCGATCGCCCGCTGGCCCGGCGTCAACTCGCTCCAGAAGACGGCACGACCGATCCCACCGGCCGCCTTGCGGGCCTCTCGATCGGCGACGCGGCCCGCCACGACCATGTCGCCCGAGTGGAGCGCCCGCCGGATCTGCCGGAGGGGACCGAGGTTGCCTCGCTCGCGGAGCGCCTCGATCGATTCCTGGAAGGAGCCACCGCCGTGGCGTGCCTCGAACGCCGCGCGCCGTTCCTCGGCGAAGGCCCGGTACTCGCCGGGCGTGACGAGCTCGTCGCGGGCCCGGTTGACCAGCGCGGCGAAATGCGCCAGCGTGCCCGAGCTGTTCTCGCCGAGCGAGTAGTACAGAAGCTGGAGGCGCGGTCGAAGCTCGCGCAGGAGCAGCCGCTGCCCCACCTCGTCGAGCAGGCGCACCTGATCAGGCAGGCCGATCTCGGCGCGTTCGTCGCGCAGGATGTGGTGCCCGAAGGCGTGGAAGTTCGTGACCCGCAGGCGGGCCGCCAGCGGGGCTCCGAGGCGTCGCTCGAGGCGCTCGGCCAGCTCGTTCGTGGCGCGGACGTTGTACGTGAGGACGAGCAGGTTCTCGGGCTGCAGTGAGGTGTCGGGCGGCGGCGAGGTGCCCCGCCCGAGCAGGTACGCGGCGCGCTCGACGATCACGGCGGTCTTGCCGGTCCCGGCTCCGGCGAGCACCATCAACGGCCCCTCGCCCCACTCGACGGCGGCGCGTTGCTCGTCCGAGAGGAGGAGAGGACGTTCATCGACCTGCGTGACAGCCTGCATGTTGTCCCAACGCTACTCGATTGCGGTGCCAGGTTGTCCGGCACCCCGCGCGACCGGCAGGCGCCCGTCCGCCTCTGGCG
>JBJKRK010000117.1:0-2789 GCA_046704705.1 Candidatus Limnocylindrales bacterium
GAAGATCAGCCAGGTATCGCGGAGCATTCGCACGGCAGTTCTCCTTCAGGGATGGCGGGCGCCAGGCGGCGCCGAGGCCGCGTCGGTCGGGGACACGCTCAGGCGGCGGCCTCGCGGAGGGAGCGGCCGGTCTTGCGCAGGAAGACGTCGTCCAGGCTCGGTCGGTGGAGGCTGATCGTCTCGGGCGCCAGGCCGTGCCCGTCGAGCAGGCGCAGCACCTGCGGCACCGCCTGGTCGCCGCTATCGACGTACAGGCGGATCAGCCCGTCCTCCAGGCTTGCCTCGCGCACAAACGGCTGGCCGGTCAGCAGCGCGACCACGGATCCCGCGCTGCCGTTGACGCCGATCGTGAGCACGTCGCCGGCGATCTGTCGCTTCAGTTGATCGGGGCTGCCTTCGGCCACGACACGACCGTGGTCGATGATCGCCAGGCGGTCGCACAGCGCGTCCGCTTCGTCCAGGTAGTGCGTCGTCAGGAAGACGGTCGTGCCGGTGGCCCGCAGGCCGCGGATCTCCTCCCACATGCGCGCACGTGCCTGCGGGTCGAGCCCGGTGGTCGGCTCGTCGAGGAACAGGATCTCGGGACGGTGGACCATGCCGATGCCGATGTCGAGCCTGCGCCGCATGCCTCCCGAGTAGGTGCCGGTGGGTCGATCGGCAGCAGTCTCGATATCCAGCGCGGCCAGGATCTCCGCCGCCCGCGCTTCAGCGTTGCGCCGATTCATCCCGAAGAGCCGTCCCTGAATGACGAGCTCCTCACGCCCCGTCACCGTCCGGTACGAGCCGCCGGCCTGGGCGACGTACCCGATACGGCGGCGGACCTGATCCGGCCGTCGGGCCACGTCGAAGCCTGCCACGCTCGCGGTACCGGACGTCGGTGGCAGGAGGGTCGTCAGGATGCGCAGCGTCGTCGTCTTGCCGGCGCCGTTCGGCCCGAGAAACCCGAAGATCTCGCCGCGGTCGACGTGCAGGTCAACGCCTGCAACCGCGTCGATGGCGGCGCCTCGGGCGCGGAACCTACGTCGGAGGTCGAGGGTCTCGATCGCGGGCGTGCCTCCCGCGAGTTGATTGCGCTCCATGACTTCCCCTTGTGTGTGCTGCGCGGCCTGGCCCATACTGGCCGGGACGCATCCGCAGAGCATCTTTTGCGCTAGAATGTAGTTGCGCAGTGCAAAGAGTAGCCACGGAGATACGCCGATGTCAAGCGCGCCCGAGGGACGTCCCGAGTTGCTGGACGAGGTGGCCCGGAAGACGTCCAGGGTCAGTGGTCAGGGGGCGCTCTTCGTGCAGGCGGTTGCGGAGCGACTCGGACTCGCGCCGAGCGACGTCGAGTGCCTGCGGTTGCTGGCGGATGGCGGCGCGATGGCGATCGGACGGCTCGGCGAGTTGTCGAGCCTGAGCGCCGGGGCGACGACGCGGATGGTGGATCGGCTGGAGCAGGCGGGCTACGTGCGACGCAGCACGGATCCGGCCGACAGGCGACGGATCATCGTCGAGCCCGTGTCGGAGCGCGTCGCGGCGATTGCGCCGTTCATCGATTCGATGGTCCAGTCCATGCGGGAGGCGGTGGACGCGTATCGCGATGATGAGCTGATAACGATTCGCGATTTCCTCGACCGTGCACTTCGGGTGACGACGGAAGAAACGGGACGCCTTCGTGAGGCCCCTGCCACCGGCGAAGCCGGGCCATCCGCCTTCGCCGCCCCCGTGGGTTCGGTGCGAGCAGGGCGCCTGGTCTTCCTCTCGGGGGCCCCGAACATTCGCCTGCTCGGCGATCCCGGTCTGGGCGACCTGTACCGTGCTCGTTTCCAGGGTCCCGTGCCGCGGGTCCGCGTACGCGATGGCACCGTGACGGTCCGCTACGGACGGCTCTCCTGGTTCGACTGGCGGGCGCGGGTGGGCGAGATCATGCTCAACGCGTCCGTGCACTGGCGGACTGATCGCGGCGAGATCGCCCTGAACACCTCCGTTCCGTGGGCGATCGAGCTGCGGGGCGGCCTGTCCAAGCTCTCGGCGGACCTGCGTGCCCTGACCCTGGAATCGATCGAACTGGCGGGCGGCGCCAGCAGCATCGACTTGATGCTCCCGCGGCCGCGCGGGGTGGTGCCGGTTCGAATCGCCGGTGGCTGCAACCGGGTCGCGTTCCACCGACCGGCGGGGGTGGCGGCCCGCATCCGTGTCGCCGGCGGGGTGACCACGCTGACCCTCGATGGTGAGCGAGTGAAAGGCCCGCACGATGTCGTTCTGCAGCCGGGGCCCGGTGGCCGTGCGCAGCGCGTCGACGCCGGCTCGGTGTCGCTCGTCACCGCGGGCGCCGATGCGGCGGCCGACCGATACGATCTGGAGCTGGCAGGCGGCGCGCACAGGGTCGTGATCGACCAGGTCTGAGGTTGGGCCCCGGCCCGATGACGACGGGGCGCGCGGAGGACGACGGGGCGCGCACTGGCCCGCTGCGCGGTCCGCGTGCGCGCCGAGGAGGGAGAGAGCGGAGGGGTCCTGCCCGGGAGCCGGCCGGTCCCGACTCCGTTCGAACGACGGACTTCGTCCGCCGACTCGCTCCATGCTCCCGGCCCGGCTCCCGGTCACCCCTCTCCCGACCCGCGCGACGTGGTCCACCGTCGCTCGGAGATGGCCGACGCTGTCGGCTGGCTCCCCGGATCCACGTCACCCCTCTCCCCGACCGCCCACGTGGTCCGGCGTGGCTCGGAGAAGGGAGGGGTCCTGCCACTTCCCCCGCGCGTCCGTGGCGTGGGGTTCCGGTCAAACGACCTCGTGGGGCGCGCGACGGG
>JBJKRK010000118.1:0-18581 GCA_046704705.1 Candidatus Limnocylindrales bacterium
CCGGGGGGACCTAGGGTAGACGGACGAACTCATCGGTCGCTAGGTGGCGCGCTGCCTGGAGAATGGAGTGGGGCCCATCCTGTGGGTGGGTGAGCAACTTGCCGAGCGCGAGGCAGGCCGGGCGGAGCACGTGGTCCGCGCGCAGGTCGCCGGCGTCCTCGCCTCCGCCCGGCTGTCCGGTGCCGACGGTGCGGCGCGCGCCAGCGGGCCGGACGGAGTCCCCATTCCGGTCATCGCGTACGAGCCGGTGTGGGCGATCGGGACCGGCCGGACGGCGCGGGGCGCAGATGCCGCCGCGATGGCCGACACGATCCGCGCGTCGCTCGCCACGGCAGGCTGGCCCGCGACGGTGGCCGCCGAGGTCCCCGTGCTGTACGGGGGCAGCGTCACGGCCGCATCGATCGGCGAGTTCCTCGACGAGCCGAGCATCGACGGCGCGCTCGTGGGAGGCGCCAGTCTGAAGGTCGACGAGATGGCGGGGATCGTGGCCAGAGCGGCGCTCACTGCCCGCGCGCGGCTGCAGGCCGTGGCAGCACGATGAGCGAGACGTCAGGGGAGAGCACGGGCATGGAATCGGCGCGCGAGATCAGGCATGCGGGCCGGCCGCGGCCGATCGTGCTGGTGATCCTCGACGGTTTCGGAATCGGGCCGGATCCATCCGTGGACGCGATCGCGCAGGCGCACATGCCGGTCTGGCGGGCACTGCTCGAGGCGTGGCCCCACTGCCAGCTGCAGGCTTCCGAGCAGGCCGTGGGTCTGCCTGCCGGGCAGATGGGGAACAGCGAGGTCGGTCACCTGAACCTGGGAGCGGGGCGCCCCGTGCTCCAGGACCTCCCGCGGATCGACCAGGCGATCGCTGACGGGAGCTTCTACGAGAACCCGGTGCTCGTCGAGGCCGTGCAGCGCGCCGCGCAGGGGAGCGGTCGCCTGCACCTGGTCGGGCTCGTCGGGCCGGGCGGCGTCCATTCTGTGGATCGCCACGCCGTGGCGCTGGCGGAACTCGCCCGGCGACACGGTGTGCGCGAGGTGCATGTCCACGGGCTCCTCGACGGGCGCGACACGCCGCCCCGCTCGGCCGACGGCTTCGTGCCGGATCTGGAGCGTCGGCTGGCGGGGGCACACCCGGCGGCGCGCATCGTCACCCTCGGCGGTCGGTACTACGCGATGGACCGCGACAAGCGCTGGGAGCGCGTGAAGGCGGGCTACGACGCGATCGTGCACGGCGCGGGCCTGCAGGCCGGGAGTTCCGAGGAAGCCATCCAGGCTGCGTACGAGCGCGGCGAGAACGACGAGTTCGTCCGCCCCACGGTCATCGATCCGGCCTTCCGGGCGATGGCCGACGGGGAAGTGGTGGTGCACTTCAATTTCCGGGCTGACCGCGCCCGGCAGCTCACGCGCGCGCTCTCCGAGGGCGACACGTTCAGCGCCTTCGACCGCGGCCAGCGACCCCGAGACCTGTACGTCGCCACCATGACCGAGTACGAGCAGGGACTTGCCGTCCAGGTCGCGTTCCCGCCGCTGGTCGTGCGGAGCCTGGCGGAGCACTTCTCGGGCCTGGGCTGGCGGCAGTTCCACGTCGCCGAGTCGGAGAAGTACGCGCACGTCACGTACTTCTTCAACGGCGGGGTGGAGGCAGCCTGGCCGGGCGAGGACCGTCTGCTGGTTCCGAGCCAGAAGGTCGCGACGTACGACCTGCAGCCCGAGATGAGCGCGGGCGGCATCACGGACGCGTTCCTCGAAGCGCTCGCATCGAATCGCTACGACTTCATCGTGGCCAACTTCGCCAACCCGGACATGGTCGGACACACGGGCGTCTGGGATGCCACCGTCCAGGCCGTGGAGTACGTGGACGGGTGCCTGGGGCGCCTCTCCGAGGCCGTCCTGGCGCGTGACGCGGCGAGTGTCGCCGCCGGCGGTCCGGGCGCGGTGCTCGCGATCACCGCGGACCACGGAAACGCGGACCAGATGCGCGATGCCGGTGGGTCGCCGATGACCGCCCACTCGCTGAACCCTGTGCCGTTCCTGCTGGCCGGGGCCGCCGCACGCGGGCGGACGCTCCACGACGGTGTCCTGGCGGACGTGGCGCCCACGCTGCTCGACCTGGCGCACGAGCGGCCGTTCGGTGGCGTGACGGGGCAATCGCTGCTGGATCCCTGATGCCGGCCGCCGCGGCGGCGCGGGGCATGCTATCCTTCGGGCCCGGTAACGGAGGTCCACGAGCGTTGAATCCCTTCCTGGCCGCGGGCCAGATCCTCGTCAGCATCGGCCTGATGGCCAGCATCCTGCTCCAGGCGCGAGGGGCGGGTCTCGGCTCCGCCTTCGGCGGCGACTCGACCGTCTATCGCAGCCGGCGCGGGATCGAGAAGCGGCTGTTCCAGTTCACGATCCTGCTCGCGGTGCTCTTCGTGGTCTTCTCGGCGGCGACCTTCAGGCTGTCCCAGTAGCCCCCCGGCGGATGCGTTCGCAGCGCGGACGCCAGCGGCCATGACACGTCGGGACAGCTTCGTCATCGGGATCGCCGGCGTGCTGCTCGCCGCGCTCGCCGTCGGCATGACCGTGCCGCCGGCGCAGCATGCGAGCGTCGTGCGGGCGACGCCCAGTCTTCCTCCGCCGCCCGTGCTGCGGGAGGGTGTCATGGGGACCGTGAGCACCCTCGACCCGCTGTTCGCGCGCACCCCGGCTGAGCGGGATCTCGACGCGCTGATCTTCAGCGGGCTGACGCGCCTCGGGCCGGGTGACGCGATCGAGCCCGCGCTCGCGACGAGCTGGACCGTCAACAGCGCCGGGACGGTCTACACGTTCCATCTCGACCCGGCAGCCACGTGGCAGGACGGGACGCCCGTCACCGCCGAGGACGTGGTCTTCACGGTCCAGGCGACGCAGGCCTCGGGATACACGGGACCCCTGGCGGGGGCCTTCGTGGGCGTCACGGCGCAGGCGCCCGATCCCTCGACGGTCCAGTTCCACCTGTCCTCGCCCACGGCGGACTTCCTGCTATCCACGACCCTCCCGATCCTTCCGGCGCACCTGCTCGCCGGCGTACCAGTGGCGCAGCTGGAGCAGAGCAGCTTCAGCCGGCAGCCCGTGGGCGCCGGGCCATTCCGCCTCACGTCGCTGGACGGCAGCGGCGCGACGCTCACGCGCGTGCTGCCCGAGCAACCGACGGCGTCGACCGCACCGGGCGGTGTGCTTCCGCCGCTTGCCGGTCCGCCCAACTCCGGGATCGCGCCGCCCGGGCTGAGCGCGATCCAGTTCTCGTTCTTCACGGATGATTCGGCGCTCGTGGCCGCTTTCCGCGCCGGCACGATCGATGCGGTTGGCGGGCTCGACCCCGAGACGAGCCAGGCGCTCGCGGCGCTGCCCGGGGCGCGGCTCCTGCAGTATCCGCGGCCCCTGCTCGCCGCGGTGCTGTTCAACCTCCGCGCGGGGCACCACCCGTTCGACAACCCCCACGTTCGGCTCGCGATGCTGATGACGATCGATCGCACGGCGATCATGGGCAAGCTGCTCGGGGGCACCGGCACGCTGGCCGATTCGCTCGTGCCGCCCTTCTCCTGGGCCTACGACGCGACGGCGGCCGGACGGGTGGCGTACAACCGCACGGCGGCCGCGAAGGAGCTCGAAGCCGCGCGCTGGACCAAGAAGAGCGGAGCGTGGTACCGGCCCGGCAGCAAGCAACCGGTGTCCGTCGGCCTCGTGACGCTGGACCAGGCCACGAACCCGCTCGACTATGCGATCGCGCAGGACGTCGCGGCCGCATGGCGGAGCATGGGCCTACGGGTCACCGTGACGGCGCTGTCGACCACGGCGCTGGCGCAGCAGCTGGTGCCCGGCAAGTTCGATGCGGCGGTCATCGACCTCAATCTCGGCCTCGACCCGGACCTGTTCCCGCTGCTGTCGTCGACGCAGGCGATCGAGGGTGGCACGAACCTCTCGGGATACCAGTCGGCCAAGCTGGACCCGTTGCTCGAGGCGACGCACACGTACGCCAGCCAGAGCGTTCGGAAGAAGCGCTTCGCCGCGCTGGAGAAGGAGCTGGCGGTCGAGATGCCGATCCTCCCGCTCTTCTACGCGGACTACCTCTACGTGGTGCGGAGCAACATCGTGGGGCCCGCCGTCAACGAGATCGCGAACGGGTCGGGGCGATTCTGGAATGTGCTAACATGGCGGACCGCCGAGTCGGCGGGGCCCTGAGGCCTTCGCCGCGGATCGGGCCGAGGTGGCGGAACTGGTAGACGCGCTAGCTTCAGGAGCTAGTGCCCGCAAGGGCGTATGGGTTCGACTCCCTTCCTCGGTACCATCCCTCAGCGCGGTGTGCGCCGGCTCGACGAACGTGGTGCTGCCCAGGTGGCGGAATTGGTATACGCGTACGTTTGAGGGGCGTATGACGCAAGTCATCCGGGTTCAAGTCCCGGCCTGGGCACCAACCTTCACCCTTTCCCCGTCACGCAGCGGCGAGGGATCACCGCCCATCCGCAGGCGCGGGCGCCCTGCTACGATGCCCTGCGTCGGGGGCGGTTAGCTCAGTCGGCCAGAGCGCCTCGCTTACACCGAGGAAGTCAGAGGTTCGAGCCCTCTACCGCCCACCACGTTCTGAGCACGAATCGGGTTCCCAAAGGTCCAGGTGAGGACCCGCCGGGGGCCGATTGCTCACAGGTCGCCCACCCGGAGCCGTCGTGCCCGCTTCGTCCGGCGCTTGCGGCGCCACGCGCCCCACCCCACCGCTGCGGCTGGCGACACGACGACGGCAGGCGCGCTGCCGGAGCTCGCGGAAACGCCGACGAAGCCCTACCGTTGGCTGTGCGCGTCCCGGGAGGGAAGGAGCCCGATCCATGCCGGCCATGCCTGCGTCGTTTCCTGTCACCGCGTTGACGGTCCTGGGGATCCTCATCGTTGTGCTCGGCCTGTTTGCCGCCGGGAGCCTGGAAGTCATTGCGCTCGGCCTCGGGGCGATCGTCGTCGCCGGCATCCTCCAGGTAGCGGCGACGCGTCGCTCGTAGGCGCACGCACGCCGGGCGCCGCCCTGAACGAAGGGCAGGGCCGCCCAACGGCCCGCCAAACACGCGATGTGCCACGTTGCCGCCCGACCGACAGCCGCCGCTGTGTGGCGGTCACGACGGAGGCAACGAGCTCGGTCCTTGCCCGGGCGCGGGGTTGCACGCGTTCGGTGTTGACGGACTGCCGGACCCCGGTGGTGGGCCGCAACCCGCTGCCGCCCACCGAAGAGCTGCCAGCTGCTACGCTGCCGTGCGGGGCGTGTCGGCGGGGCATGGAAGGGCGCCGGCGCCGGGGCACGCACGCTGCACTCCTGCAGGCGTGGAGCGGCCTCGGGCGCACCGCCCCGGATGGAAGCTGTCGCGGGGGACGGGCGTGAGGGCGCGTGGTCGTTCGTTGGCCGTCGAGGTGATCGTCGGCGCCGCACTGGTCGCACTGCTCGGCGCGTGCACGTCGACGGTGGCACCGTCGGCCGCGACTGCATCGGCGGCCGTGTCCCCGTCGTCGGCGGAGCCGAGCCCGGCACCGACGGTTGTCGCGTCCGCCGGGGTGGTCAGTGGCAGCGCGACGATCGTGGGGCTCGGGTCCGCACCGGATCTCCTCGGGGTGACCCGGGTGACCACTGCCACTGTGGAGGTCGTGGGTCCGACCTCTGGCGAGGCGTTGCGCTGCGAGTTCTCCGGCCCGCACATGGGGGGCGTCGGAGTCGAGTACAGCGGGTGGACGGTGTACGTCCGCGTGCCGGATCTCGCGGCGGGAGCCTCGACACGGGTGGCGTGCAAGGTGTCGGCGCTCATCGGCAGCCTCGATCCGTCGCACCCGGTCGTCGATCTGGTGCCGCTCGCGAGCCTGCCCACCCCACGTCCTGGGACGGAGGTGTCGTACGAGCCGGCCGGAGCCTGGCCCAGCCCCACACACGAGGCCCGACCGACTCCCTGACGCGCCTCGGTCGGAGGGGGGGTCTCCGCTCGCGGCGGTTTCCCGCCCGCATGTTTCGGCTGCGGACGGTGTTTGACACCCCGGGGACCTGCTACTCTGAGCGCGAGACGGCACCGGATGGGGCCGATGACAGCAGCCGGGCAGACACCCGGAGACCCATACGAGGGAAGTCGGAGGGCCCAATCCTCCAGCGCCACCACCGGTGCAACCGGAGGGAGACACGTGGATCCAGCGCTGATCGTTCTGATCGTGATCGTGGTCGTCGTGCTCGGCGGCCTCGTGCTCATCTACAACGGCCTGGTGCAGCGCCGCCTGCGCGTCGACGAGGCCTGGTCGCAGATCGACGTCCAGTTGAAGCGTCGGCACGACCTCATCCCGAATCTGGTCAATGCCGTGAAGGGGTACATGAGCTTCGAGCAGCGCGTGCTGGAGAACGTCACCCAGGCGCGCGCGAACGCGGTCGCAGCAGGCGCCCAGGGCCCCCGCGCGCAGGCCGCCGCGGAGGGACAACTCACCCAGGCACTCCGCTCGCTCTTCGCGGTGGCGGAGAACTACCCCGACCTGAAGGCGAACCAGAACGTTCTCTCCCTGCAGGAGCAGCTGACCACCACCGAGAACCAGATCAGCTTCTCGCGCCAGCACTACAACGCGACAGTGCTGGACTTCAACACCAACATCGCGACGTTCCCCGCGATGATGCTGGCCGGCCCGCTGGGCTTCCGGCCGCGCGAGTTCTTCGACGCCGAGCCCGAGGCGGAGCAGGTGCCGGTCGTCGATCTGGGGCAAGGGAGCGGTGCGCCATCCTGAGCCGGGGAGCCTGCACAAGCCGTAGCGACCGAGCATCCGTCATGTGCAGCGGGCCACGCATCGGATGAGCCCGGTCACGACCTTCTACAACCAGATCGCCCAGAACCGGCGCGATTCGCTGCTGCTGGTCCTGGTCGTCTTCGTTGTGCTCGGCGTGCTCGGGTTCGCCATCGGGTATGGCGTCTCGGGCAGCCTGGATGCGACCGCCTACGTGGTGCTCGGCGCGATCCTCCTCGCGCTGCTGCTGAGCGCGGGCTCGTACTTCGGTGGCGATGCGCTGGTGCTCGGCGCGTCTCAGGCGCACGAGATCACCCAGGAGCAGGCGCCGCAGCTCTACGACGTGGTGAAGGAGCTGTCGATCGCCGCCGGCGTGCCCATGCCGCGCGTCTACGTCATCGACGACACCGCGCCGAACGCCTTTGCCACGGGGCGCGATCCGAAGCACGCCTCGGTCGCGATCACCACGGGCCTGCTCCAGAAGCTCGACCGTGAAGAGCTCCAGGGGGTGCTGGGGCACGAGCTCTCCCACGTCCGCAACCACGACATCCGCTTCACCCTGCTCGTCGCCGTGCTGGTCGGGAGCATCGCGCTGCTGGCCGACTTCTTTCTGCGCTTCACGTTCTGGGGCGGCATGTTCGGCGGGGGCGGGCGTGGAAGAAGTCGCGAGGGAGGCGGCGGGGGAGGGGGCCTGCAGCTGATCGTCTTCGTCGTCGCGATCGTCCTGGCGATCCTCGCGCCGATCTTCGCCCGGCTCGTTCAGCTTGCGGTGAGCCGGCAGCGCGAATACCTGGCCGATGCGTCGAGCGTCGAGCTCACCCGCGATCCCTACGGCCTCGAGCGGGCGCTGGCGAAGATCGCCGGTGACAAGGAGGTGCTGGAGGTCGCCAACCGCGCCACGCAGCACCTGTACATCGTCAACCCCATCAAGAAGTTCGAGGCGCGCGCGAGCGGGCTCTTCTCGACGCACCCGCCGATCCTCGACCGGATCAACCGGCTGCGAGCGCTGAGCGGGCAGCCGCCACTCGATCCGAAGCAGGCGCCGGGGCTGGTCGGCCTCGACTGAGCCCGTTCGTGCGGCGCGACGCGGGCTGTTGAGAGGTTCCACGGCACGGCCCGCCGGGCTCGACTGACCTTCGAGCGGTGTGCTACCCTTGCCGCCGCCAAGGGCGCCGAGGCGGCCCCTCGGGGTCGATGCCGAGATAGCTCAGTTGGTAGAGCACGCGACTGAAAATCGCGGTGTCGCCAGTTCGATTCTGGCTCTCGGCACCACACACTCGACGTCCGCGGTGCGACAGGGCGGAAGTGGCTCAGTTGGTAGAGCATCACCTTGCCAAGGTGAGGGTCGCGGGTTCGAGTCCCGTCTTCCGCTCCATTTTCTCGACCGAGATGTAGCTGGTCCCCACCCGCTGGCCCTTCGTCTAGTGGTAGGACAGCGGACTTTGGATCCGTGAACCGAGGTTCGAATCCTCGAGGGCCAGCCAGCCGATCGAACGGCGGCCGGGCCCGCGACCGCGATACCGGGGCGACGTACCCAAGTGGCTAAGGGGGAGGTCTGCAAAACCTCTATTCAGCGGTTCGAATCCGCTCGTCGCCTCCACTTTCCCCAAGCATCACACCAACCGTAGAGACGCGACCCACCCCATCCCTTCGGCCGGGATCTGCCGTGTGACCCGGGGCGCCGGAGACCGCGCGCCTGCTGCGGCGGGGCGGCTCGTGCGCCATCGAAGGCTCGTCGCGCAACCTGGCGCGGTGTATCGTCGCGGCGGGCCGAAGTGGCGGAACCGGCAGACGCGGCCGACTTAAAATCGGCTGCCCGCGAGGGCGTGTGAGTTCGAACCTCACCTTCGGCACGAGGCTGCTCGGGAGTGCGGGGCACGCGCCCGTCAGCGGCCCGCCTCCGGCCGGCTGCCCTCGGGCCAGTCGTTGAAGAGCTCGGTGACCCAGCGTCCGACCGGGCCGGGCGGTGCCGGGTCGGGGTAGCCCTGGACGAGCTCGTGGAGCGCCTGCCAGATCGCCAGGCTGCAGCTCGCAACAGCCCCGCGCGTCGCCCGCCCCCGGGGCAGGATCGGCTCGCCGATGCGGATGCGGATGCGGCGGCCGAAGCAGAGCCAGCTGGTGCCGTTCAGGGCGACCGGGACGATCGGCACGCGCGACCTGAAGGCGAAGTACGCGGCGCCGTCGTCGAAGGGGAGCAGCGCGCCCTCGCCGGAGTGGATGCGGCCTTCCGGTGAGACGGCCAGGACGCCGCCTGCCGCGAAGATGGCCTGGACGCGTCGCGTCACGGCCAGCAGATCGTCCTTCGACGGACGGTACGGCACCGCGTTGCCGACGTACGTGATCAGGCGGTTCCGGGCGCCCCGTCGCATGTCCTCCTCGCGTGGCCCGAAGATGTACAGGCGGCGGTGGGTGGGCAGGCCCGCGAGGAGCAGGAGCGGATCCGTCCAGTTCTGGTGGTTGAAGCAGAGCAGGAACGGGCCGTCGGGCAGCCGCTCGCGCCCCTCAACGCGGACACGAAGGTAGGACCGCGCGAGCAGGGTGGCGACCGTCCGCGCGGCCTGGTAGCGGAACGTCCGGCGCAGCGAATGGATCGGCGGACCGGGAAGCTCGCGGCCACGCGGCGGACCGGGCAGCCCCCGGGCTCGCGACGCCGGATCGAGACCGGCTGTGGCCCCACCCACGGGTCAGGTTCGCTTGAGCAGTCCGCCCAGCAGGCCCCGACGGGCAGGAACCGGCGCCGCCGCCGGGGCGGTCTCACCGGAAACGATGGAAGCGAGCACGTTGATCTGCTCCGCGGCGCTCGTCCGCGGCGCACCCCGCACGACCGGGACGCCCTCGTTGACCGCTTTCACGTAGCTGACCGCGTCGTACGGGACCTCGATCGCGATGCGGGCTCCGAGCGTTTCCTCGATGTCGCGTGAGCGGACCATCTCTCGAGCGAACACGTGGTTCAGGACGATGACGGCGCGGTCCGCGAGGGCATGTTCCGCGAGCTGGCCGAGGAGGGCGCCCACGGCCTTCAGCGAGCTGATCTCCGCCGAGGTCGGGACGATGACCCGGTCTGCCGCCTGGAGCAGCGCCAGGCTCCGTGGCCCGAGCGCCGAGCCGCCGTCGGCGATCACGAAGAGATACGTGCTGCGCAGCGAGTCGAGCAGGTGCCCCACCTGGTCGGCGTCGATGGCCTCGGCCTGGTGCGGGTCGAGCGGCAGCGCAAAAACGTCGAGCTGCCGCTGGTAGGTCTCCGCCGCTGCTCTGAGGAGCGATGCGTCGGCGAGCGCGGTGTCGTCGCGCACGAGCTCCGCCACGGAGTGCCGTGGCGCAAAGTCGAGGTGGGTGGAGACCTGACCGATGGGAATCGCCAGGTCGACCAGCGCGACCTTGCCGGGCTGGCGCTCGGCGAGCGCGACGGCCGTGTTGACGGCCAGGGTGGTGGTGCCGACGCCTCCCTTGGGGCTGAAGAACGCGGCAAGCTGATGCGCACGCACGGGCGGCTGATCGCTTGGCGCCGGTGCATGACCCCGTGACCGCTGGAAGCGCAGGAGCAGCGCCTCGACGCGCGCCTCGAGCTCGCGGTCGTCGAAGGGCTTGCTGACCACGTCGTCTGCGCCCGCCTCGAGCAGCCGGACACGTTCCTCCACGTCGGCCGATGCCGTGAAGCAGAGGAGGGGGATCGGGGCGAGTGCCGGGTCGTCGCGCAGCGAGCGGCAGGCGCCCTCGGCGCTGCCGCTGTCGGGAAGGTCCAGGAGGAGCAACTGGCAGTTCGCCGCGCGTTCGCTCAGCTGGGCCGGGTCGTCGATGGTGACGATCTCGTGGCCGACGGCGGTGAGAATGGCCTGGATTCTGCCGGCGAGGGCGGCATCCGACTCGAGAAGCAGGATGGCACTCGCGGCCAAAGGGGTTCCTCCTGATAGGTTGGGCCAGGTCCGGTGGGGTAGTCTAGCAGAGCACGCATGCTATACTCCGGCGGTTTCCTTTCAGCCCCGCCGACAGGGACCCGGCGCACCGCCGCGCCTCGCCCGCATTGAGCGGAGCAACCCCATGGGAAGGAGTGTGACGGCGGATGCGCCGCTATGAACTGATGCTGGTCCTGCGCCCGGACCTCCCCGACGATCGGGTGCAGGCCGTGCTGGACCGGACGACCCGCGCCATCAGCGCCGCTGATGGCCAGCTCGTCAAGGTGAGCCCCTGGGGCCGCCGCCGCCTGGCCTACCCGATCGGTCACTACCGGGAAGGCTCGTACTACATCCTCCTCTTCGACGGGCCCGCCCCGATGGTCGATGAGATCGAGCGCGGCCTGCGCATCACCGAGGAGGTCATGCGCCACCTCGTGACCCGGGTCGAGCGCCCGGCCGCCCGCCGCGCGGAGGCGGAGGAGGCGCCGCCCGAGGAGGAGGAGCCGGAAGTCGAGATCATCGACGAGTCGGAAAGCGAAGCCGCCCCCGCCGCCATCGACTAGTCTCCCGGCACGTTCTGGGGAGGATCGGCCATGTCGCTGAACAAGTGCATGATCATCGGGAACCTGGGCCGCGATCCAGAGCTGCGCTACACCGCGGGGGGGCAGGCGGTCAGTCAGTTCTCGGTCGCCGTCAACCGCAACTACCGGGATCCGCAGGGCGAGTGGCAGGAGGACACCGAGTGGTTCCGCGTGGTCGCGTGGGGCCAGCTCGCGGAGCGCACCGCCGAGTACCTGCGCAAAGGCCGCAAGGTGTACGTGGAGGGTCGCCTGCAGACTCGCCAGTGGGAGGGTCAGGACGGGCAGAAGCGGTACACGACCGAGCTGATCGCCAACACCGTCACCCCCCTGGACCAGCGGCCGAGAGAGGAGGCCGAGCCCGGTGCGGAACAGCAGCCGCAGCGCGGTCGGCCCGAGCCGGCGACGTCAGGCGGGGGCGACGACACCTATACCGATCTGGACGACCTGCCGTTCTGATCTGGACGACCTGCCATTCTGAGCCGGCCCAGCGGACGACACGGGGCGCGCCCCGCTTCGGTTCCGGGGCCGGCAGCGAGAGGAACGAACGAGGATGCCACCTTCCAAGTCGAAGAAGCGCGACGACTACTACCGTGACCGGCGTCGGCGCAAGGTCTGTGCGTTCTGTGCCGACAAGGCGGTGCAGATCGACTACAAGGAGGTCAACCGGCTGCGCCGCTACCTCTCCGAGCGCGCGAAGATCGAGCCGCGCCGGAAGACCGGAACCTGCGCCGCCCACCAGCGCCAGCTGACGGTTGCCCTGAAGCGCGCGCGCCACGTGGCGCTTCTGCCGTACGCGCCGCAGCACCTCCGCGCCTGAACCGGCGGCAGGCCGCGCGAGTGACGCACCGCCCGCGGGGGCACGGCTGTCGGGCGCGGGAGCGCAGCAGCCGCCTTCGCGCGTGAAGCGGCCGCTTCCGGGCGCGGAGCGCCGGCCCGGAGGAGCGCATGAGGTGCGGCCCGACGCGACGGACGCCGGCTGAAGCGGCATGGATCTTCTGCTCCTGGCGCTCTCGTTCGCCGGGATACTGATCGGCGCGGAGCTGTTCACCAATGGCGTCGAGTGGATGGGGCACCGGCTCGACCTGGCCGAGGGCGCCGTCGGCAGCGTGCTCGCCGCGGTGGGGACCGCGCTGCCGGAGACGATGATCCCCATCGTCGCGATCACCCTCGGGCTGCTGGCCGGTCACCCGGCGTCGACCGAGGCGATCGGGATCGGGGCCGTGTTGGGCGCTCCGTTCATGCTCTCGACGCTGGCGATGTTCATCACCGGCCTCGCGGTGCTCGGACAGGCCCGGGGGCGCCCCGAGGGCGACCGGATGCCCGTCGATCCGAGCGTGCTCGGCAAGGACGTGCGCTACTTCGCGGGGGCGTACGTGGTTGCGGTCGCCGCCGCCTTCCTCCCGTCGCCACTGGCCTGGGGCAAGCTCATCGTCGCCGCCGGGTTGCTCATTGCGTACGGCATGTACGTGCGGGGGCATCTGCAGGCCGAGCGAGCTGCGGGCGACAGCGACGACCTGGCACCGCTGCGGTTCCGTCGACTGGAGCAGCCGGGACGACGCGGGGAGCCGCGCATGCGGGCGATCGGCAGCCAGGTCCTGGTAGCGCTCGCGCTGATCGTGGGCGGCGCAGTCGTCTTCGTGGGAGCCGTCGATCAGCTCGCCAGCCGGGTGGCCGTGGACGCGACGCTGATGGCGCTGGTGATCGCCCCGATCGCGACGGAGCTGCCGGAGAAGCTCAACAGCGTCATCTGGGTGCGACGCGGCAAAGACACCCTGGCGATGGGGAACATCACCGGCGCGATGGTGTTCCAGAGCTGCATCCCCACGGTGGTGGCGCTCGCCCTGGCACCTGCGGCCTGGTCGGTGACCCCCGCGTCGCTGACGAGCTTCGCCTCGGCCGCCATCGCGCTGATCTCCACGGCCGCGATCTTCCTGCCGATGTACGCCTCGGGCAGCCTGCGCGGACGCGGGCTCCTGGTGGGCGGCGCCTTCTACCTGGGGTACCTGGCGTTCGTCACGGCCTCCGTGACGGGGGTGGCCTGAGGCTATACTCCGGGCATGGTCACCCAGGACACGTCCGCCGCGCCCGCCAGCGCCCGCCCCGCTCCCGAGCCGGGGACTCCGATCTGCTACCTGAATGGGCGGTTCATGCCCCTCGCGGACGCCAGTGTCCCGATCATGACGCACGCGTTCATGTACGGGACGGCGGTCTTCGAGGGCATCCGCGCGTACTGGAACGCGGAGCAGGGCCAGCTGTTCGCGCTGAAGCTGCGGGAGCACTTCGAGCGCCTGGCCAACTCGTCGCACATCCTCTTCATGGAGCTTCCCGGGAGCGTCGACGAGATGGTCCAGCTCGCCGTGGAGCTCCTGCGGCGCAACGGGTTCCGCGAGGACACGTACGTGCGGCCCTCCCTGTACAAGTCGAGCCAGGCGATCGGGGTGCGGCTGCACAACCTGGAGCAGGGGTTCTACATGCTGGCGATCCCCATGGGCGACTACATCGACACAGCCCACGGGATCACGACCCAGACGAGTTCCTGGCGCCGCACGAGCGACCAGACCATCCCGGCGCGCGGCAAGATCGTGGGCGCCTACGTGAACAGTGCATTCGTGAAGACCGAGGCGCAGCTGAACGGCCACGACGAGGCGATCGTGCTCACCCTGGACGGCCACGTCTCCGAAGGCAGCGCCGAGAACCTCTTCATGGTGCGTGACGGCGCGCTGGTGACGCCTCCCGTGACCGACGAGATCCTCGAGGGGATCACCCGGGCGGGCCTGATCGAGCTCGCCGAACGCGAGCTGGGGATGGCCGTCGTGCAACGACCGATCGACCGCACCGAGCTGTACGTGGCCGAGGAGCTGCTGCTCTGCGGCACGGGCGCGCAGGTCTCGCCCGTGGTGGAGGTGGATCACCACCCGATCGCGGGCGGGCGGATCGGCCCGGTCGCGGGGCGGCTGCAGGCGCTGTATTTCGATGCCGTGCGCGGGAAGCTGCCGGCCTACGCGCACTGGGTGACACCGGTCTACTGATCCGCTTCGCACTGATCCGCTTCGCCGATCCACCGCTCGGCGCGCCCGGTTCGCCTGCGTCACCCGGCCTCTTTCGGCCGGCCGCCGGCCCGTCCGGGAGCGCCGGACGAGTGCGGGTGGTCGTCGACTAACCGGCCGGCGCGCTCAGCTTCGGCGTGCTCGTGCCCGTGATCACCACCACATCGGCCTTCATGGAGGGATCGGTGGCGGTGACGATCTTCACCTTGAAGACAGCCTCGAGAACGCGCACGGTCTCGGGCAGCTTCGACTCGGCGCCGTTGTAGAAGGTCACCACGGTCGCGGTCTGGGTCGGTCCCGTGGCGTGCCCGCCGTTCACGGGAGGCACTTCGGCGTTCATCCCGAGGTAGTCCAGGTAGCCGCTCACGGCGGTGGCCTGGCCCGCGATGCCCGAGCCGTTCAGGACCCACACCGTGGCGGCCTCGCTCCGGAGCGCCTGCCGTTCCGCCAGCAGCTCGGGTGACGCGCTGAACGCCTGCTGGACGGTCTGGCGGATCAGGTCGACCTTTGGCTTCAGCCAGTAGAAGACCTGGCACTCCGCGGGCGAGCACTGTGTCTCGTAGTCGGGATACGAGAAGACGTACGAGTGGAGGTGGCGCACGTCGGCCTGTTCCGCGAGCGAGACGAGCTGGGGGAGCTGCCCGGCCGGGAAGTTCGTGTGGACCGCCGCGCTCAGCTCACTGGAGAGCTGCGCCAGCTTGTTCGGGTCGAGGAACGTGGCCAGGTTGGTCTGCTCGCGCACGGAGAGGATCACGCGCTGCTGGCGTTGCGACCGATTGAAGTCGTTCGTTTCGTGGCGCGACCGCGCGTAGGCGAGCGCCTCGCTGCCGTCCATGTGCTGGATCGTGGCCGGGATGTACAGCTTGATGGCCCCGTGGCTGACGCTCGGGTAGTGGTAGTCCTCCACCGGCGCCTGCACGTTGATCGTCACGCCGCCGAGCGTGTTGACGACCTGCTCGAAGCCGGAGAAGTTGACCATCACGTAGTAGTTGATGTTCAGCCCGAGCAGGTAACCGAGCGTGCCCATCAGCGCGGTGGAGCCCTTCGTCGCGGCAGGGCCCGGGAACAGGTTCGGGTGGCTGTCGGCGTACGTCCAGAGCGTCGTGATCTTGTTGGGGAACACGCCCCCCTGGAAGTACGAGGCGGCGGGCCAGCTCGGCGGAAGCGGCATGTCGATCGTGTCGCGCGGCACGCTGAACATCGCGACCTGTCCGGTCTTCGGATCGACGCTCGCGATGATCATGGTGTCGGTGTTGAAGGTCGGGTCCGGAGGCCGCTGGTCGACGCCGAGGAGCAGGATGTTCAGGCGATCCGTCCCGTTCCAGGGTGTGACGGCGGTGACCGGCGCCGCCGTCGGGGTCGGTGAGGGGGACTCGCTGGGAGGGGCGCTCGCCGCCGCGGCCGACGCCGAGGGGCCCGGAGACGCCGAGGCGCCTGCCGGCGGCGTCGCCTGCTCCGGTGTGCCGCTGGTGATGCCGGTGATGGTGTCGTACGCAATCAGGTCATAGCGCGCCAGCGCGACATGCCCCATCGCCATGACCAGGACGACCGCCCCGAGCCCCGCCAGCGAGAGCGGCGCGAGGCGGAGCCTCGGGCGCCCCAGGCGGGACGACCCGCCCGCGGCGAGCGCGCGGGCGACGCGGAACGCATCGACGACGGCCAGCAAACGGTACGCGAAGAGCGCGCCGTCCAGGACCAGCAGGATCTGCAGGATCGTCGGGTCGAAGACGCTGAAGACGAGTCCCCGACGCGTCGCGTGGTTGGCGAGCAGGCCAGCCAGGAGCGCCAGCAGCAGCACCGGTGCGGCCGCGAAGGCGAGCGCACGGGCGCGCACTCCCGCGTACAGCTGGCCGAGGCCAGGGAAGAGGAAGCTCAGGAATGCGGCGGTGAACGGCGAAGGACGGCGCGCCGGGAAGTCCCGATCAGACATCGGCCGGGATGATAGTCGCTTCGCAGCGATCGGGCTGCAGGAGCGCGAGCGGGCAGCGCGTTCCGTTATCCTTGGCCGACAGATGACCTGCCCCTTCGAGCCCCTTGCAGCACATCCCGATTTCGCCGCGCAGGAGCATGCGATCCTCGCCCGCTGGCGCGAGCGGCGGACGTTCGCCCGTCTGCGCGCGCAGAACGCCGGCGGGCCACGCTGGTCGTTCCTCGATGGCCCGATCACGGCGAACAACCCGATGGGCGTGCATCACGCCTGGGGCCGGACGTACAAGGACATCTTCCAGCGTTTCCACGCGATGCTCGGCCATGACCAGCGCTGGCAGAACGGGTTCGACTGCCAGGGCCTGTGGGTGGAGGTGAACGTCGAGCGCGACCTCGGGTTCACGAGCAAACGCGACATCGAGGCGTACGGCATCGCCGACTTCGTCTCGCTGTGCAAGCAGCGCGTCCTCACCTTCGCGGCGCGCCAGACCGAGCAGTCGATCCGCCTGGGCATGTGGATGGACTGGAACGACCCCCACGAGCTGCGTCGGCTGCGCGACCTCCTGGCCGAGGATCCCGCGCAGCGGGCGACCCTCCAGGGTCCCGATGGCCCCGTGACGGACAGCGTCGAGATGCTCGTCGGACGCCTGGGCTCGCCGGAAGTGGGCGGCTCCTACTTCACCTTCTCGAACGAGAACAACGACCTGATCTGGAGCTTCCTGGCCGAATGCCATCGGCGGGGCTGGCTCTACAAGGGCCACGACGTGATGCCGTGGTGCCCGCGCTGCGGCACGGGGATCAGCCAGCACGAGATGACGGAGGGCTACCAGGACCGCGAGGACCCCGGCCTGACCGTCACGTTCCCGCTGCTCGACCGGCCCGGCGAGGCGCTCCTCGTGTGGACCACGACCCCCTGGACGCTGCTGGCCAACGTGGCGGCGGCGGTGGGGCCCGAGCTGACGTACCTGCGCGTCCGGCAGGGCGACGCGCAGTACTGGCTCAGCCGTGGGACCCTCGACAAGGTGCTCCGCGGCCCCTTCGAAGTGCTCGAGGAGCGGCGCGGCTCCGAGCTGTGGGGCTGGCGCTATGCCGGTCCGTTCGATGACCTGGCGGCTGTCCGGCAGGCATTCGAGGCGGGCAGCGGGGACGACCCGGGCCGCCCGTACGAGCACAGCGTCGTCCTGTGGGACGAGGTCGGCGAGGAGGAAGGCACCGGCATCGTCCACATCGCACCGGGCTGTGGCGAGGAGGACTACCAGCTCGGCCGGGAGCTCGGACTGCCCATGATCGCCCCGCTCGACGAGCTGGGCATCTACCTCGACGGCTACGGGTCGTTCTCGGGGCGCGACGTGCGGACCGTCACCGACGATGTCGTGGCGGCGCTGCGCCGGCGGGGCCGCTTCTTCCGGCTCGAGCCGGTCGCGCACCGCTATCCGCACTGCTGGCGCTGCGGCACGCCGCTGGTCTTCCGGCTGGTCGACGAGTGGTACGTCTCCATGGGCGAGATCTACGACCAACCCAGGGAGACGCTGAGCCGTGAGCAGGTGGATCGGAGCCTCCGCTACCAGATCATGGAGGCGGTGGATCAGATCCGCTGGATCCCCGGCTTCGGGTATGAGCGGGAGCTCGACTGGCTCCTGAACATGCACGACTGGATGATCACGAAGAAGCGCTTCTGGGGGCTGGCGCTGCCGATCTACGAATGTCGCGCGTGCGGCAGCGTGACTGTGATCGGGGGCCGCGACGAGCTGCACGAGCGGGCCGTGGCGGGCTGGGAGACGTTCGAGGGCCACACGCCGCACCGGCCCTGGGTGGACGCGGTGCAGATCGCCTGCACCGGCTGCGGCGCGCCCGTCGAGCGGATCAAGGACGTGGGTAACCCCTGGCTGGACGCGGGGATCGTGCCGTTCAGCACGCTGCGCTACCGGAGCGACCTCGAGTACTGGCGCAGCTGGTTCCCGGCGGACTTCGTCACCGAGAGCTTCCCGGGGCAGTTCCGCAACTGGTTCTACGCCTTGCTCGCGATGAGCACGGTGCTGCGCCGCGAACCGCCGTTTCGGACGCTCTTCGGCTACGCCACGCTGCTCGGCGAGGACGGCCGGCCGATGCACAAGAGCTGGGGCAACGCGATCGAGTTCGACGAGGCCGCCGAGCGGATGGGCGCCGATGTGATGCGCTGGATGTTCGCCGGCCAGCGGCCCGACGACAACATCCTGTTCGGCTACCACGCGGCCGACGAGGCGCGCCGCCAGCTGCTCGTGCTGTGGAACGTCGTGGCGTTCTTCGTCACCTATGCGCGGCTCGCCGACTGGGCTCCGGCCGCAGCGGCCGCGGGGAGCGGCGCCCCGGAGGGCAGGCGTGCTCCCGGGACGCCGCCGCTGGCCACCGGAGGGAGC
>JBJKRK010000119.1:0-3284 GCA_046704705.1 Candidatus Limnocylindrales bacterium
TCGACGTACAACCTCCCGAACGTGTTCGCCTACCAGGCCGCCTCGAACGAGGGCGGCTACGTGCAGGGCGCAATGGGCGCGATGCTGAGCAAGTCGCACGTGCTCGGCGTGATCGGCCCCATCGCGGTCGGTGACGCGAAGCTCTACGTGGACGGGTTCGTGGCCGGTGCGAAGTCGATCGACAAGTCGGTCACGGTGAACCCGGTGTACACGGGCTCGTTCAGCGACCCGAGCCTCATGGCTGCGGCCGCCAAGTCGTTCGTCTCGGCCGGAGCCGACGTGCTGACCGGCACCGCGCAGGCCGTGGTGGGCGCCATCGGTGTCGCGAAGCAGGACAACCTCCCGTGGTTCGGCACGCAGTGGAGCCAGGCGACGCTCGCGCCGAACAACGAGGTGTCGGCGCAGGTCTACAACTGGGCGCCGGTGCTCAAGCAGATCTTCACCGAGATCCGTGCGGGCACGCTGGGTGGCGCGACGTACACGATCACCCTCGGCAACGGGGGCGAGAAGATCCAGTTCAACCCCGGCTACACGCTTCCCGCCAACGTCAAGTCGAAGGCGGACTCGCTCATCAAGGGCATCACCGACGGGACGATCACGCCGCCGCAGTGATGATCGCTGAACGCCAGGCAGCCTGAGCATGGAAAGCACGACCCCGGCGGCCGCGCAGGAGCGGGGACGGTCCCCGCTCCTGGAGATGCGCGGCATCGTCAAGCGGTTCGCCGGGGTCGTCGCCAACGACCGCGTCGACTTCGACGTGCGCGCGGGCGAGGTCCACAGTCTGTTCGGCGAAAACGGGGCCGGGAAGAGCACGCTCATGCGCGTGCTCTACGGCCTGCACCGCCCCGACGAGGGCGAGATCCGGGTGAACGGCGAGCGGGTGACGATCGACTCGCCCGCCGACGCGATCCGGCTGGGGATCGGCATGATCCACCAGCACTTCATGCTCGTGAACACGCTCACGGTCGCCGAGAACGTGGCGCTCGGACTGCCGTCGACGCGCGGCCCGATGACCGACCTGGACCGCGTGGCGGCGCGCGTCCGCGAGCTCGCCGCCACGTATCGCCTGAACGTCGATCCCCAGGCGGTGATCTGGCAGCTTTCGGTGGGCGAACGGCAGCGCGTGGAGATCGTGAAGGCGCTCTACCGCAACGTGGGGCTGCTGGTGCTCGACGAGCCCACGGCCTTCCTGACCCCCCAGGAAGTGGACGACCTGTTCGAGGTCCTCCGGCGGATGGCCGACGACGGCAAGGGCCTCGTCTTCATCTCGCACAAGGTGCGCGAGGTGCTCGGCCTCTCGGCCCGGATCACCGTGCTGCGCGCCGGAAGGACGGTCGGGACACTGCCGGCGAGCGAGGCCTCCCGCGATCGGCTGGTCGAGATGATGGTGGGGCACGCGTTGCCGGCAGAAGAGCCGGCGTCCGAGATACGCCGCGACCGGGCCGCCGCGTTGCCGGCAGAAGAGCCGGCGTCCGAGATGCGCCGCGACCGGACCGCCGCGTTCCCGCCCATCGGGGCGGAGACGGCACCCGCGGGCGGTGGGATGGGGCACCCCGCCAGGAGCCCGGAGGTGGCCGCGGCTTCTCGGCCCGGGCCAGCAGGGACGGCACCGGCAGGCGAGACGCCCTCGGGAGCAGCACGCCCGGGCGGCGCCGAGCCTGCGACGGCGACACGACCGGGCGAGTCGCCCTCGGCAGATGCACGCCTGGCCATCGCAGGACTCCGGGTGCGGGGCGATCGTGGCGCGGAAGCGGTCCGCGGACTGTCCCTCGAGGTGCGCTCCGGAGAGATCGTCGGCATCGCCGGCGTCTCGGGCAATGGGCAGCGGGAACTCGCCGAGTCGATCGCCGGGTTGCGCCGTCCCACTGAGGGCTCGATCCTCCTGGAAGGAACGGAGCTCGCCGGGGGGAGTCCGGCGCATGCACGGTCCGCCGGCCTGGGGTACGTCCCGGAGGAACGGATGCGGGACGGCGTGGTGGGCGATTTCAGCGTGGCGGAGAACCTGCTGCTCGTGGACAACCAGGATCAGGCGTTCTCCCGCTGGGGGTTCCTGCGTCCCGGGCCGATCCGCCGCCACTGCGAGCAACTCGTCGCCGACTTCGACATCCGGACACCCAACCTGGAGACGCGGGCGCGCAACCTCTCCGGCGGGAACATCCAGAAGCTCATCATGGCGCGCGAGCTGTCGCGCGCCCCTCGCGTGCTGCTGGTCGCACAGCCGACGCGGGGCATCGATGTCGCCGCGGCACAGTACATCCACGGCCGACTCCGCGAGCAGCGCGGGCAGGGCACGGCCGTGCTCATCATCTCGGAGGACCTCGACGAGGTGATGTCGCTGGCGGACCGCGTCCTGGTGATGTACGAGGGCGAGATCATCGGCACCGCCGACCCGCGCGTGAGCACGCGGGCGGCGATCGGCCTGTTGATGGCCGGGGTGCGCGCGGAGCAACCCAGACCGGAAACCGCCGCTGCCCCGGTCCAGGGATGAAGACGCAGTGGGGTCTGCCGTGAGCGAACTCGAGGCCCGGGTCACTCCGGGCATGGTGTGTGCCCACCATCACATCTACTCCGCGCTCGCCCGGGGCATGCCGGCGCCGCCGGAGACGCCGCGCACGTTCCGCCAGATCCTGGAGCAGGTCTGGTGGCGCCTCGACACGGCGCTCGACCTCGAGATGCTCGAGTGGTCGGCCAAGCTCGCCGCGCTCGAAGCGCTCGAATGCGGCACGACGACGATCATCGATCACCACGAATCGCCGAACGCGATCGAGGGTTCGCTCTCCGTGATCGCCGACGCCTGCGCCGAGGTCGGCGTGCGGGTGGTATGCGCCTACGGCGTGACGGACCGCCACGGACACGACGGCGCGGTGCGCGGGCTCGAGGAGAACCGGCGCTTCCTGGCGGGCGGCGGGCGGGGCTTCGTCGGGATCCATGCCGCCTTCACCTGCAGCGACGAGACGCTGGCCGCGGCGGCCGCGCTCGCGCGAGAGTTCAACGTCGGCGTCCACGTGCATGTGTGCGAAGGACCGGAGGATGCCGCCGCACCGGGCCGGCTGGCGGCGTTGACGGACGAGCGCTGGCTGCTCGCGCACGGCGTCCACCTGCCGACCGAGCACGCGCTCAAGGGGACGATCCTCCACAACCCGTTCTCGAACCTGAACAACTCGGTCGGGTACGCGAACCCCGCGCGGTTCGGGAACCCGGTCGCCCTGGGCACCGACGGCATCGGCGCCGAGATGATCGAGACGTTCCGTCTCGCGTATGCCCTGCAGCGCTCGGTCGACGTG
>JBJKRK010000120.1:0-5242 GCA_046704705.1 Candidatus Limnocylindrales bacterium
GCCCGCACCGCTCATCACCCTCGCGCCTCCCGGCCCGGCCCACACGCAACCCCCGGCGCCCACGCCGCGCCCCGCGCTCGGCGCTCCGCTCGCCGGGCGCCTCGCCTCGACCCTCCGGACACTGCGGGCCCGGGAGCACCTTCCGGGGGTGCAGGTCGCGGTCAGCTATGCCGGGGGCTGGACCTGGGCCGCCCACTCGGGCTTTGCAGAGGTGGCGCAGGGAAGACTCGTCAGCAACGCGTCGTTGTTCGAGGCGGGCAGCATCACCAAGACGTTCGTGGCCGCGCTCACGCTGCAGCTGGCGGCGCAAGGGGTCCTCAACCTGGGTGACCCGCTCACGCGCTGGCTGCCCGACTTCCCGCACGGCGCCGGCGTGACGCTGCGCGAGCTGCTCGACCACACGAGCGGCCTCGACGACTACTTCGCCAGCCCGTCGCTCCTGGACCGCCTGGGAGCCGCGCCGCGCCGCGTCTGGACGCCCGCGCAGGTCCTGCGCTACGTGGGCCCGCCGCGCTTCGCGCCGGGAGCCGGGTACTACTACTCGAACACCAACTACGTGCTGCTCGGCCAGGTGATCGAGCGGGCCACCGGACAGAGCGTGGCCTCCCTGCTCCGCCAGCGCTTCTTCGTGCCGCTCGGGCTCGATCACACATTCCTGCAGAGCGAGGAGCCCGTGCACGGCAGCCCGGCGGACGGCTACCAGTACGCCGGCCCGCACGATCTGTCGTTCCAGGACCTGACGGACGGGACCGACTACCTGCCTTTCACCTCGCTCGCCACGGCGCTCGGGACGGCTGGTTCGCTCGTCTCGACCGCGGGCGACCTGGCACGCTGGGCGAGCGCGCTGTACGGGGGCAACGTGCTCTCGCCAGCCGCGCTCACGGAGATGGAGGACGTCGCGCTCACTGCCCGCTTCAAGCCGCCGAAACCCTATGGCCTCGGGGTGGAGCGGCTCACCTTTGGCTCGATGGTCTCGTGGGGGCACGACGGGCGTCTCTCCGGCTACCGGGCCGCGATGCGCTACTTCCCGGCCGAGGGATTGACGATCGTCGTGATGACGAACATCGACGCCACGGATCCGGACACCATCGTGGCGGGACTTCTGCGGACCTTGTACCCGGGCGTCCCGGCCGGCCGGCAGGCCCACTGACGCGGACGCGGCGGCACGCCCGCCCCGGAGCGGCCGCGACGAACTCTCAGCCTGCCGGAGCGGCCAGGAAGGCGCCCAGCTGTCCGAGCACGCGGGCAGTCGCGCCCCAGACCCGGTGCTCGCCGACGGGATACGCGCCGTACCGCAGCCGCCAGCCGTCCCGCACCGTCTCCACGATCTCCACGGGCGCGCCCGCGAGGAAGTGCCGTAACGGGACCTCCAGGATCGCGGCCACCTCGCGACGGTCCGCCTCCAGTCGCGGGCGGCGGGACGCCAGGGCGACCACCGGGGCGAGCGTGAACCCGGAGACGCGGATCTCCACCGGGGCGAGCTGCCCCACGATCGTCACGGCCGCCTGCTCCGGATCGAGGCCGACCTCCTCGCGGGCCTCCCGGAGCGCGGCGGCCACGGGCGACGCGTCCGCCGCCTCGATCGCTCCGCCCGGGAAGCTGATCTCGCCCGCGTGCCGCAGATCCCCGCGCGGGCGCTCGATCAACACGACGTGGGCTTCCCCGTCCGGGCTCGGGTAGAGCAGCACCAGCACGGCCGCCGCCTGCGCCGCCGGCCCGGCCTCGCGCAGATGAATCCCCGGGGCGTCAACCAGCACCGGCGTCAACGCGGCGGGCGGATCCGGCAACACTGCGGGAAGGACGCGCAAGCGCCGCTGTACCTCGGCGAACTGCATGCTGGCGGCATCGTAGCGGAGGGCGGTCGGCGCGGCTCGTTCGGGCGTGCGCCGGCCGGCGCCGGCTACTGGACGATCTCGTCCGTGCCGCGCCTGCGCGGGCGGCCGACGCCGGCGATCGTCTCCTCCACGATGTCGCGCGGCCGAGCGGAGACGGGCTGCGCCGCGCGCGCGTCGCGCCGCTCGCCGGCCGACGTCACCACCGTCGCTCCGTCGGCGTTGAACACGAGCGTGCCGGAGATCGAGTCGGCATCGGCCACGATGTGCGCGCCGGGGGCGAAGCTTCCCTGCAACAAGGCGCGCGCGAGCGGGTTCTCGATGAGGCGCTGGACGGCCCGCCGGAGTGGTCGCGCACCGTACGCGGGATCGTGCCCCTCGGTGGCGACCAGGCGCCGTGCCGCGGGCGTCAGCTCGATGGTCAGCTCCTGGTCCGCGAGCCGCCGCTGCAGGTCGGCCAGCAGCAGGTCGACGATCGCCGCGAGGTCCGCGTCCGAGAGGCCATGGAAGACGATCACCTCGTCGACGCGGTTGAGGAACTCCGGCCGGAACTGCAGCCGGAGCGTCTCGACGACCTGCTGCTTCATCTGCTCATACGCGCTCTCGTCCGGGCGGCCGGCGTAGTTCGCCACGAACTGGCTCCCCACGTTGCTGGTCATGATGATCACGGTGTCCTTGAAGTTCACCGTGCGCCCCTGGCCGTCGGTCAGACGCCCGTCGTCGAGGATCTGCAGCAGCACGTTGAACACGTCCGGGTGCGCCTTCTCGATCTCGTCGAGGAGGATCACCTGGTAGGGGCGCCGCCGCACCGACTCGGTGAGCTGGCCACCCTCCTCGTACCCGATGTAGCCGGGCGGCGCGCCGATGAGGCGGCTCACGGCGAACTTCTCCATGTACTCGCTCATGTCGAGGCGCGTCATGGCCTGCTCGTCATCGAACAGGAGCTGCGCGAGCGCCCGCGCCAGCTCGGTCTTGCCCACGCCGGTCGGCCCGAGGAAGATGAACGAGCCGATCGGGCGCCGGGGGTCCTTCAGGCCGGCCCGCGCACGGCGCACCGCGTCGCTCACCGCGGCGATCGCCGCGTCCTGCCCGACGACGTGCTCGTGCAGGCGTTCCTCCATGTGGATGAGCTTCGCCTGCTCGCCCTCCATCAGGCGTCGGACGGGGATGCCCGTCCACGAGGCGACGATCTCGGCGATGTCGTCGGCGTCGACCTCCTCCTTCAGGAGCCTGCTCTGCCCTTCGAGCGCGGCGAGGGCCGCCTCCTGCTCCTGCAGGCGCTTCTGCAGGTCGGCCTGTCGGCCGTAGCGGAGCTCCGCGACGTGGGCGTAGTCGGCCGCCCGCTCTGCGGTCTCGATCTCGTGCTGCAGCGCCTCGAGCTCGGTCTTCGTCTCTCGCAGCCCGGCGATCGCGGACTTCTCCGTCTCCCAGCGCTGCTTCAGCGCGCCCGCCTGCTCGCCCAGATCTGCCAGCTCGCGCTCGAGAACCTCCAGGCGCGTCTTCGACGCCTCGTCCTGTTCCTTGCGCAGCGCCTCGCGCTCGATCTCGAGCTGGATGCGCCGCCGCTCGAGTTCGTCGAGCTCCACCGGCATGGAGTCGATCTCCATGCGCAGGCGGCTGGCCGCCTCGTCGACCAGGTCGATCGCCTTGTCGGGCAGGAAGCGCCCGCTGATGTACCGGTTGGAGAGGACCGCGGCCGCGACGAGCCCGGCGTCCTTGATGCGAACGCCGTGGTGCACCTCGTACCGCTCGCGCAGCCCGCGCAGGATGCTGATCGTTTCCTCGACGTTCGGTTCGTCGACGTAGACGGGCTGGAAGCGCCGCTCCAGCGCGGCGTCTTTCTCCACGTGCTCGCGGTACTCGTCGAGCGTGGTCGCGCCGATGGTGTGGAGCTCGCCCCGCGCCAGCATCGGCTTGAGCAGGTTCGAGGCGTCCATGGCGCCCTCGGCCGCCCCGGCGCCCACCACGGTGTGCAGCTCGTCGATGAAGAGGATGACGCGCCCCTCGCTGTCCTTGATCTCGCGCAGGACCGCCTTCAGGCGCTCCTCGAACTCGCCCCGAAACTTCGCCCCGGCCACGAGCGCACCCAGGTCGAGCGCCACCACCCGCTTGTCCTTCAGGGTCTCGGGGACGTCTCCCCGCACGATCCGCTGCGCCAGCCCCTCCACGATGGCGGTCTTGCCGACGCCTGGCTCGCCGATCAAGACGGGGTTGTTCTTCGTGCGCCGCGAGAGGACCTGGATGACGCGCCGGATCTCCTCGTCCCGCCCGATCACCGGGTCGAGCTTGCCGTCGCGCGCATCGTGGGTGAGATCCCGTCCGTACCGCTCGAGCGCCTGATACGTGGATTCGGGGTTCGGCGACGTCACCCGCTGTGAGCCCCGCACGCCGGCAAGCGCCTGCAGGAGCGCCTCATGCGTGGCGCCGGTCTTCTCCAGGACGCGCTGTGCATCCCCGCCCGCCTGGGAGGCGGCGAGGAGCAGATGCTCGGTCGAGACGAATTCGTCCTTGAGGTGGCGCGCCTCTTCTTCCGCGCGCTCGAGCAGGGCCCGGCTGCGCGGGTCCAGGCTCAAGGTGCCGCCCTGGATGTGCGCCCGGTGGGCGAGCACCGCGGCCAGCTCCATGCGCAGCGCGGCCGGATCCGCGCCCAGGCGTCGCAGCGTGGCGACCGGCGTTCCTGCGTCATCGTCGAGCAGCGCCGCCAGCACGTGCTCGGCGTCGAGCACGGGGCTCTGCTGCTCGGTTGCCAGGCGCTGTGCGTCCAGGATCGCCTGCTGGGCCTTCTCGGTATAGCGGTCGAGCTTCATCTTCTGGTTCGTGCCTCGGATGCGTGGGGCGCCGGCCGTGCTCCGGCGGCGCGCGGATCGGGTTGGTTGACGTGGTCGAGGAAACGGGCCGCGAGGTCGCGGGCGGTCCCGTCGAGCGCGGCGGGCAGCACGACGCTCATCCGGACGAGCAGATCGCCGCGGCCGCCTCCGTGGAGGCGCGGCATGCCCTGCCCGGTCAGGCGAAACACCCGCCCGTTCTGGGTCGCGGGGGGCACCGTGAGCAGGACCCGTCCGGTGAGCGTCTGGACCGGCACCTCGCCGCCGAGGAGCGCCTCGCGCAGGCTCAGGGAGACCTCGCGAACCAGGTCGTCCCCCCGGCGCTCGAAGACCGGGTGGTGCGTCAGGTGGACCACGAGGAAGAGGTCGCCGCCGCCGCTGCCCGACCCCGCCTTGCCGCGGAGCCTGATGCGCTGGCCGTCGGCCACGCCGGGCGGGACGGTGACTTCGTACCGATGCCCGTCGACCTCGACCAGTCGGGTCGTTCCGCGGAACGCCTCTTCCAGCGTGATGACCGCCCGGGCCTCCGCATTCCGCCCGCGGGCGCCCCGGCCGGTGACGCCCCGGCCGGGCTCGCGGCCGCGC